>JAKMFY010000201.1 GCA_022425185.1 Candidatus Poseidoniaceae archaeon
TTCCTTTTTATTGCGTATTCAAGCACTATGATGAGTGTAGTAATCAGTATGATATTTGTTCCATTCCATCTTCCTGGGAGTGAGAGCAAAAGAACCAGACCTCCAATGCCATGAATACGTACACGCCACCAATCTTGTGTAGCATCTGTAATCAGCCCTGTGGAACCTGCACTTGTTGTTGCAAAAACCAAAATGAAGCCAATCAGTAATGTCCAGAAAATTGATAATGCAAACACAAACATTTGAACAGCATCATATTGACTTGTAATCCCTATTTCGGAGTGAACACCATCACCAAAGGAATACAATACTGGTATGACATGTAGGAACAGAATTGCAAGTAACGAATAAACTCCTAGAAGTGAGTAAGCAGTCCATTTTCGAAACATAATCTTCTCATTTTTAGTTAATCCCGATTGTGCAAATCTGTAAAATGAATGAACGATCAATGGAAGTATACAGATTACTGCAAGAAATACTGCAGTAAGCCAACGAACGACACTCCACGATGCTGGTTCATATAGCGTGAGACATTCAGTTGTTTCACAAGGATTCATGAGGCCAAGAACCCACTGTAACACTTGATCAATTTGGGTCATCAGTAGGCCGGTCAGAACAATAATGAGAACAAATACAAGCGTGGCTTGCTGCGTTAACAAGTTCAGATGTTCTTGAACAGTCAAATGGCGATCATTTTCCAGTTGCAAACCACTTTGGGTTTTCAATCAATCAGCCTCACACTAGATCTTCAGGATTTGGAGCTGCACGGGCTTGCACAATTGTTCGATAGACACCAAAGATGGCCCACAAAGCGCACATACCAAGAAGGAAACTGTAACCCCATGGTTGTGAGTCATCCACAGCCCATCCAAAGGCTAGGAGTAGACCCAATCCAAGTATTCCTCTTCTGATACCTTGAGGTACTGCGAGGCGCATATCCAGGTACTTTGGTCCTCCTCCGAACCTTCGTTCGTAGAATTCGCCCTGGACAACAGCACCGACGAGGATGATTGCAAGAGTTGACCAGTAGAAGATGTTTCCATTTGAAAAGAAATCATCTGCGATTCCTTGTTGTCGTTCTGCCTCAGCAACTGCTGGATCAATATCTGCTACAAAGAGAGATTCAAAGTCTCCAACACTAATTGTTCGTACTGCTAATCCTTCTTCATCATCATTTGTGGTCGTATCCGGAGCTGAGATAAAGAACGAAAGAATATTCCATTTGTCTCCTTCATTTGCACCGTTTTGACCATCGACTGCATTGCCA
Organism: Candidatus Poseidoniaceae archaeon; assembly: GCA_022425185.1. Classification (GTDB taxonomy): domain Archaea; phylum Thermoplasmatota; class Poseidoniia; order Poseidoniales; family Poseidoniaceae; genus MGIIa-L2. The sequence goes on from JAKMFY010000201.1 coordinate 1,268, forward strand.
ACGAGGGAGAAAGAAACTTCTCCAACATCTTCTGTTGGTGCTGTCCATGAGACAGTCCATCCGTTGCCTACTTCTGAATGAGATACAGCTGAATTATCAGGTCCTGTTTGTTGAGAACCTTCTCCAGAAGTTAACGTTCCAACACCGTAACTCCAAAGCATGAAGCCGCCATTATCGTAAGATGCATGTTGTAGGTCTATGACAAAGTCGTATGATACGCCGACGTCATAGGAGCGGGGGATCCCAGAAATTGATACAACCACTTCTGTCGAGGGCTGGCCGTTAACAGGTCCACCTACTCCATGGCAAGTACATCCTCCCTCAACAGTCAAATCTCCTTGGCTGTTTTCCCAAGGAGGACCATTTGGATTTGCTATGACCGGAGCGATTAGGCACACGGCCAATAGAAGAATGAGTAGAGTACGTGAACGCATGAGCAATCCTCCAATGTTACTGCCATCCCTAAGAGACCTTTCAACGTTCCTTATCCACCAATGAATCAGATCTCTTTTATGGCGTTATTCAAACCAGTCATCATGGCCTTTCCGTCACCGAATAACATCATTGTTTTATCCATGTAGAAGAGATCATTATCGACGCCAGCATATCCCACGGAGAGGGAACGCTTGATGATGACAACGGTGCGTGCAGCATCAGCATCAATAATTGGCATACCTGCTAGAGGGCCCTCGCCACTTCGAGCAGCAGGGTTCGTTGTATCATTTGCACCAATCACGATTGCAACATCACATTCTGGGAATTCTGAGTTTATTTCATCCATTTCAATCAGTTGTTCGTAGGGAACATTAGCTTCTGCGAGAAGTACGTTCATGTGGCCCGGCATACGTCCTGCAACTGGGTGGATGGCGTACTTGACTTCAGTATCGAATTTCTCTGAAATCAAATCAGCAAATTCTTTGACTTGGTGTTGACATTGCGATACTGCCATTCCGTATCCGGGAACGATGATGACTTTTTGAGCACCGTCGATCATCATGGCAACCTCATCCGCATCAGAACCAACTTTCGTACGTGTCAATGATTCTTTCTCACCTGAGCCACCAAAGGACTTGAACAACACATCAGCAAGTGTACGGTTCATTGCCTTACACATGATGAATGTCAGAATCAATCCGGAAGCACCAACAAGGGAACCTGCGATGATGAGTGCAGAATTTCCTATAATGAATCCGGTGAATGCAGCTGCGATACCTGACAATGAATTCAGGAGCGATACAACAACTGGCATATCCGCTCCGCCTATTGGCAGAACCAGCACGATCCCTAACAAACAAGAGATACCGATAATACTCCATAGATATGTTGTGTTTGTTGGGTCATCAATGCTTAGGTAGATGAGGACTGCTACGGAAATAACGAGCAATACCTTTACTGGATTGAGCCAAGAAGGACCCCATGTTGGTGTCTTAATCCACTTGCCAAAGACGCTTACTCCACCCTTGAGCTTGTACATTGCGAGAAGAGAACCAGTGAGTGTCATCCACCCAACAAGAGCAGATAGGCCTGCTGCAACCATTGTTACAGTAAGCTCTAAGCCTGCAGGAACAGTTCCACCATCGATGTACTTCTGAATCTCAGAAAGAGCCACAAGTGCAGAGGCTGCACCGCCAAATCCATTGAAGAGTGCGACGAGTTCTGGCATCCCGGTCATTTGAACCCGTACAGCCATTATGTATCCAATGAGTGATCCCAAGGCAATACCTGCACCGATTAATACCCATTCAGCATCGCCTGCAAGTTGCATGCTGAAGATTGTAGTAAGTACTGCAACAAGCATACCCAATGCACCGAGTTGGTTGCCGAATGGAGCCGTTCTCGGGTGTCCAAGTTTCTTTAAACCGAAGATGAATAAAGCAGCGGATAGTAAGTATCCAAGTGCAACCCAATCCTCCATCTCAAGCACCTCTTCTCTTCTTTCCAGCAATCATGTTCAACATACGATTGGTTACCAAGAACCCGCCTACAACATTGATCATTGCCAAGACAACAGCAACAAAAGCAAGTATTCCAGATATCTCAGTATTTCCTGAATCATATGCTACATTAGCACCGATAAGAGCACCAATAATTGAAATTCCAGATATTGCATTTGCACCGCTCATCAGGGGTGTGTGAAGTGTTGCAGGGACCTTTGTAATCAATTCAAATCCGAGGAAAATTGCGAGTACGAACAATGTTATGTTTCCAATTAAAAATTCTGGTGTCATTCAAGTGCACCTCCTAGTCGAGTTTGTTTAGGATGTAACTCTCCATCTTTGCAGATGAGTACCCCACCCATTCCATTAACATAGAAATCGCTTCCTTCTGGAGCTCCGACAAGAATGTCATCATCCTCCGAAATTTTGACTTCGCCTTCATCGACTAATGATGTGATGAATGTTGTTAGATTGTTTGAGTAAAGCATGCTCGCTGTTGTTGCAATTGTTCCAGGAAGGTTTGAGGTTCCGACAATGATTACGCCGTTATCTGTGGTGATGACTTCACCCGCAACAGTATCTTCGCAATTTCCTCCAACATCTGCGTTCATGTCGACAACGACTGCTCCTGATTTGAAATTCTGAACTGCAGAAGAAGGAACAGTGATGGGCGCTGGCCGCCCGAATATACGTGCTGTAGTGACAATGATATCAGCATCAGATGCAACACCACAAACCGTGTCGTTTACTTTCTGAATAAATTCAGGAGTGAGGGGTTTAGCATAACCGGCCTCATCTTCAAAATCATCCATTCCATCAACTTCAATGAATCGCCCACCAACAGATTCTATTTGCTCTGCTGCTGATTTACGAACATCGGATGCGTAAACAATAGCACCCAGGCGCTTAGCCGTTGCGATTGCTTGTAATCCTGCGACACCAGATCCCATGATAACGACCTTTGCAGGTCGGACAGTTCCGGCAGATGTTGTCATCATCGGGATTCCCTTCGGGACTTGGGATGCCCCAAGCAAAACAGCTTTGTATCCAGAAAGATTGTCTTGACTCGAATTAACATCCATTGATTGAGCACGACTCAATCGGCGAGGAATCATATCCATAGACAGCAACGTTATGTTCGACTTGATGCAATCTTTGACGTGTTGAGGATTTCGGAATGGATCAGAGACACAAGCTAATGTTGTTCCTTCAGCGAGACCATCAACCCCAGGGAATCTGATTGTGATGAGATTAGCACAAGCGAGTGCTTCTTCTCTTGTCCCAACAGTCGCTCCAGCTTTTGTGTATTCTTCATCAGAATAATTGGCCAATCTACCTGCACCGGATTCAATAACAACTTCAAAGCCTGCTTTGAGTAATTTTTTCATGCTTGTTGGTACGATTGCAACTCGAGTTTCTTCAGCGGGTTCTTTTAGCACTCCCAACTTCATAATTACACCTATGTTTCGCCCAACCATAGGGGGTTCTTCAATGCCACCCTCTATCTCGATGGAGAATTTGTTTGGTACGAACCATTGGAATTAAAGAGCGTCTCGTTCAGAGAATAAAATGAGGAGAGAATAATGTCCCGTGGAAGCCGTAAAATTGCAGTAATTGGAGCAGGAAATGTAGGTGCAACTTGTGCCTTTGTTCTATCAAATATGAAAATCGCAGATATTGTACTTCTCGACATCTATGAAGGATTTGCAAAAGGAAAAGCACTGGATATGAGTCAGAACGCTAACGTCTTAAATTATAACGGAACCATTACCGGCACATCGTCCTATGAGGATATTGCTGGTTCAGATGTTGTCGTCGTTACAAGCGGATTTCCAAGACAACCTGGTATGACTCGAGAAGATCTTATCGGAAAGAATGCGGAAATTATAGCACAAGTTGGTGCAGGTATACGTGATCACGCACCAGATGCAGTTGTCATCGTTGTTACAAATCCACTTGACCTCATGACCTATCACATGCAGAAGGTTACAGGATTCCCATCCAACCGCGTTATTGGTCAAGCAGGTGTACTTGATAGCGCCCGTATGGCTCATTTTATTGCTCTGGAATTGGGATGTGCTGAAGAAGATGTAAGCCCAATGGTTTTGGGCGGTCATGGTGATACCATGGTCCCTCTTCCAAGATACACAACTGTTGGTGGCATTCCTATTACCCAACTCATGAGCCAAGAGAGGATTGATGCTATTGCAGCCCGTACTGCAAGTGGTGGCGGAGAGATTGTCAAACTCCTTGAACGTGGATCTGCATTTTACGCCCCGGGTTCTGCAGCAGCAATAATGGCAGAGTCCGTTCTAAACAACCGCCGTCGTTTGTTACCCGCATCATGTCACCTCACCGGCCAGTATGGTCTCGAAGAAGTTTACATCGGCGTGCCATGTTTATTGGGGTCAAATGGCGTTGAGCAAATCTTCGAACTTGATCTTTCAGAAGACGAGCTTGCTTCACTTCAAGAATCTGGAAACTTTTACAAGAATCAACTCAAAGATGTACTCGGCTATTGATTTGACGAACATTTGCCAACATCAGTCCACTTTACGAATAACAAGGGAATGCGTTTTGCCGCATGTAATAGCATCATCCGGTTCGCCATCCACTCGAATTAGGGATTTACCCATCTTGTTTCGACTTCGCATACGTGTGAGAATTTCCTGTCCAATGTAACACCCTTTGGCTTCATGAACCAACTCATCTAAACCACAATTAAACGGATGAACTAATGGAGTAATCTCGAATCCCTGATGAGGGATGAGTTGTTCTACTCTGTAATTGTTAAATTCATCTTTAGTAAGCGTCGAGGTAATATCCTCAGAATTAGGGGCTACAATAATCCAGCCTCTGAATGTATTCACGACGGTTATGTTATTCGATTGAGGGTATTTATCGAATGAAATGTATACTTTGTTAAACTCAGAAATATCTCTCATAACAACATCCTGTTGAAGAATTCTAGAATTGAGATGATTGAGTAAATTGTTTTTATATGGATTATGCCCAACTAGAGCCACGTTTTCTCCAACAATGATGACTTCAACCATATCGATGATCTTAGCATTGGTATTTGTAAAAACCGTAGTACAGGTTCCATTGACTTTGTTTGTAGAGAGTCCATCTAAGAATTGCAGGCAATCTCTTCCCGACAGAAGTAAGACGTAGGAATCGAGCTGATACACTCTCATGAGCGTTCCTCAAGCAAAGGATTCGCCACAGCCACACGAACTGGATGCGTTTGGATTGTTAATTTTGAACCCACCGCCCATTAATCGATCGACATAATCAACTTCGATTCCATCAAGTAGATGTGAAGATGCATTAGGGACTAAGACTCTAAATCCAGAGATTACGAGTTCTTGACAATCGATATCTGTGTTTTCGACGATTTGTAAATCATACATGTACCCTGAACATCCACCTGATAATACGCCAACGAGCAAGGCATGACTTCTGTCATCACCAAAGGCTTCAGTAAGCATATCAATGGCTTTATCCGTGATGGTTAGATTAGCATCAACCACCTTTGGCTTGATGACTTCAATTGCAGGTGCAGTCTCGCATGTTCCACAGTCCATGGTTACCCGAAGTATCGGTGCATTATGAACCTGACTTCTAATTCATCTTCTGGAAATCTTCTTTTGTCTCTCTTTTTCCAATATCGTACAACGGCGAATTTGTTCCTTGGCACGGCTTGTTTCTTCGACTGATAGGCCACGGGGCATGGCTTGTTCATAGCACTTGATTGCATCTGGGAAGCGTTCCATTTCGGCATAAGCAGTACCCATGTTGTAGAGTGTCTGTCCACGCACATTTGATGGATCGATCATCATTGCCTTGTGATAGGATTCAACACATTTCGGATACTCTTCCATAAAGTAAAATGCGTTTCCTCTTCCATTCAAAATCCGAATGACCATTTCGCTGTCATTTGCAAACGACGGTAATGCACGATCAAAACAGGAGAGGGCCTCTGGGAATTTACCGTCTTCGATGAGTTGAATTCCTTGATTATACCAAGAAATATCTTGATTCGAAACAGAACTTGAACCAACATTTGCTTGAGTGGATGATGCGACTATAGCAGCGGCATCAAGGGCGGCCTTTGCCAAATCAACTTCGACTTTTGGTTCGTCCACAGTTTGTTGAACTCTTGGCTGTACTGGCGTGAGTAAGAGATTATTTGCCACTGATGTTTGTTCTTCTGTAACATAGGTTTCAGGTTGAGATGGGGAGGCGGCCTGTTGAATTGGTGCAAGTGGAATTTGTGGATTTGCCTCTTGTTGTTGTGGCTGAGGTTCTGGAACCATTGCAGGAGCTGGTTTGGTTCCTGTTTCCAATTCATTTGCCTTCGTGTGACACCGTTGTGCAGTTTCCAAATCTCCTGCCGCTTCAAGTGATCGTGCCAGGCCTTTCCAAAGTCCTGAGTTTTCTTTGTCCATCTGGATAAGTTCTTTCCAGATCTTCACGGATTCGATGTTATCGCCTTTCAGAGTTAGGGCACGCGCTCTTTGTTCGGATGCACCTGGGGCTAGAAGATCAATTGCATATTGAGCCAATTGTGGTGCTTCAGGCATAGTTGGAGGAATGCCAGTAATATTCTCTAAAACGTCGACTTCTTGTTCACCACATGTGAGTAGATGTTCAATTATTTCAGTGCGCAGTGCAGCATCATCCTGAACTTCTAAAAACGCCATTCCGTTTGATAATACATCGCCAACATTACCAGAATCCTTTGCATAATCGATCAGTTTCATACGAGCTTTTAGGTGGCGTTTGTCAAGTTCTATAGTATTCTCAAAGGCTTCGATAGCCTTGCCAGACTGATCATTTCGCGCATAGAGTGTACCGAGATTGTACCATCCACTCGCTACGGATTCATCGAGTCGTGTGGCGTGTTCTAAGGCTGCGATGGCATGAGTGTCTAGTTCCATTCTTGCCATTGCACCTCCTGCAATTCTCCAAGCACCTGAGTGGTTTGCACCAATTGTTTTTAGATGTGGTTTGAGTAATGCGAGAGCCTTTTTTGGTTCGCCTTGTCGAATCATTTCTGTTGCTTCTGCGGTAAGTTTGTCAAGGTCGATTTCATCAGCAATTGGGGTTTTCTCTATTTCAGTCTCTATTGCTTCTTGGATAACGGTTTCAATTTGTTGAGTAGCAGCTACCACTTCTGCAGCGCTTTGGAGTTCTTCCTTGTCAAGGTGGCCATCACCATCGAGATCGTGATGAGCAGCTTCCGAAAGGATTGCTTCAGAATCAGATACACCAGAATCAGCCATCACATTGACGAGTGTGGATTCATGATGTGTTGCTTTGGTGATTGTTGATTCAATGGCCTCAGGTACTTCTTCAACAGAGGCATTTTTTGACCTCGTTAAAACATCTGTAAGACTTGGGTGACCCGGGAAAAATTCTAATCCTCTTCGAGCCATTGCTGCAGCGCCTACTTCGTCTCCAATTCTATCGAGCAAAATGGCGAGATTTGCAGTCGCAGGTGCATGGTCTGGGTTGAGGTCAAGGCATATCTGGAATGCTTGTCTTGCTCCTCGAGCATCCTGTTGAGCTTCCAATAAGACCCCTCGATTAAACCAGGCCATATCGCATGATGGATCTAGAGCAATGGCTTTGTTAAACGCAACGAGAGCATCTTGGGGATTGTTCGATCGAGAATGTGCCTCACCTTCATCGAGAAGTTCGTTGACTTGATCTTCTACGGATTCGGTTTCAGTTATTGATTCTGAGAATTCTTTAGCGGGCTGTTCAGCGGGTGGAGAATCTTCCTGTTGAACTCCATCTCCACCGTCTTGGGAAGGTCTTTGTTCCTCTTCTGCTAGGCCGGCTGAACGCATAGCATCAGCCATATCATTCATCAATGAGTCTGACATTTCCTTGTCCGCTTCACCATCGCTCATGAACTGCACCCAACCTTCGGCATGACTGTTACGGCATAAGCATTGTTCCTTGATGGTTATACGATAATGCATGGTTTCTTCTATCACATCTGTTTAGGAATGGTATGGCAGAAACACCATTGCGTATTATGGGGCTCTCAGGTTCGTACGGAAAATCATCCAAAAATGGTATGCTTGTTGATTTGGCTCTAAGAAAAGCAAAAGAATTGGGTGCAGAAATCTCTTTCTGGGACCTAAATGAACAACCACTTCCACTTGTTGGAGCAGAAGGAAGTTGGAGTGATCCAATCACCAAAAAATTCCAAGAAGAAGCCTCTAATTGTGATGGATTCCTAGTCTCATCTCCGGAGTACCATGGAACTATGTCTGGTGTAATGAAAAATACGTTTGATTGGGTCTATGAGAAACACGTCGGGGGCAAGGTCTTCGGCCTCATGTCGACCCTCGGCGGCATGGAGAATTCAAACACGCTCAATCATATGCGAATCATGGTTCGATGGCTGCATGGTATTGCAGTTACTCAACAACTAGCGATTGGTCATGTTAAAGATGCCTTTAATGAAGAAGGTAATTTGGTTGATGAAGATTCAGATCGTCGTTTACAAACACTTGTCGAATCAGTACTCAATACAGCAGAAATGTATCGCAACTCTCAGTGATTGTATGCAGCCGAGCAAACCCTTTTTTGAAGATGAATTCGGAGGGAGTTATCTTCTTCTTGAACCTGGATCATTCATTATCGGAGATCAAAATGGTTCAGGCCATCCTAACGAACAACCTTGCACAGAAGTGATTTTATCGGAACCTATCTTCCTTGGAGCGCGTCCCGTGACTCAGGTTCAATGGGCGACGCGTATGGGTTCAAATCCTTCGAAATTTCAAGATGGATGGAGTGCAGGTTTACGCCCTGTTGAAAGTATTTCATTTGAAGAGGTAGAGCAGTTCTTGGAAATTCTGAACTCGGAACCGTCAACATACCTGGGTATGAACGGGAAATGGCGTTTGCCCTCAGAAGCAGAATGGGAATATGCTGCCAAAGCAGGTACGTCTACACGCTGGTCTTTTGGCAATAAAGATGCAGAACTTGATGCCCATGGATGGCATGCAGGAAACAGCGGTGCTACAACTCGGGAAGTTGGCTCAAAGAAAGCTAACCAATGGGGATTTTACGACATGCATGGCATGATCCACGAAATGACAGAAGATCATTGGAATAAGAATCATTCAAATCATCACTGTACTCAAGCAGCAAGAAAAAATTCGGATTCTGAATTTCGAGTGGCGAAAGGAGGCTCGTGGTTTACTGAAAGTGATTCATCAAGATCATCATCACGTCGTAAATTTAGTATTCACCAACGAAGGGACGGAATCGGAATTCGTCTTGCATGGGAGCCAATGGAGAAGGTTGTATGAAATACTATCATAATCCAAGATGTTCCAAAAGTCGACAAGGCTTAGGATTCATACCAAGCGGTTGCCAAATTATTCTCTACTTGAAAGAGGGGATATCGGTTGATGATTATGCATCAATACTTCAACGATATGATGGCACTGTACTCGATCTTTTACGCATTCAAGAATTACCTGCAAAAGGACTGAATTTGCATTCTTACAGCATTTATGAATTAGCAGAATTTCTAGCCCAGAATCCTATTGTTCTTCAACGACCGATACTCGATGATGGAGTATCCATTATCGTCGGCAGGCCTGTTGAAAATATTTCAACACATTTGAATAATTAATCGCCCATTCGTTCTTCAATGTCGACTTCGAAACTAACTTCTTCTAAATGTTGATTCGGTGGAATTTGTCCAGGTTTAGTATTCCAATTTACAGATGCTGAGTCTTTTACTAATCTCAATACATTAAGATTGATGAAAACCTGTAGGCCTGCTTGAGTTCTATGGACTACAGGAGACACTTCTTCATGGTAGGTTTGACTCATATGCCTACAGATTTCTTCGAAGGTTTTAGTTCCGTTACAAAGTTCCCATAGTACGCTGTTTTTATCGAGTAATGGTCTTCGTAGTTCTCTTGGTGCTCGGAAAAGTTTAGCAGCTATATTTTCTATTCTTCCGAATCTCTTTTCAAATCGAAGCACAACCGTTTTTCCTGTAACTCCTTCCACCTCTGGATGTGATTTGGCATCACCAGTACGTCCCCACCAGACAGGGAGGCGAGTGGGATATAACTTAGCCCAAGGATGTTGGTCAATCGTTGAAAGTTCCATGTTTTAACCTCAAAAATCTGTCCAAGTCCAAGTCACGAGTGTAATCATGGAAATAACGCCAAGCATAGCAGACAGTTTCGTTGCCTGTACACGTTGGGTAAAATTACGTAAATACCACGTTAGTACGCCGAAAACAGCTACAAATGCCCATAGGATGTACCATAATGGTTCATCTCCGTCCATGTGTGCTCATTGACAGGTAGGTCAAGGCTGTTTCCCCATTCGATCGAGATACTGTTGGCCATAATGCTCCCATTGTTCCATAGACCAACCATCTGGAAGACCTGTTTCAGGTAATACTGGTGAACTTGATTGAATCTCAACTGATGTTTGCTGAATATGAGTAGCGGTTTGGCTAACAGGCGGACCATTTGTTATCGGAGGCCCTAGAATTTCTTGTTGCTCATCTTCAAATGGAATCGATTTTTTGCGTACAATTAACGCAATTAACAATACCATCACGAGAGCAATACCGCCTGTAATCATCGTTGGCGTATTCACATCTAAATTCATGAAACCATCGTTATCATTAGAAATAGCGTAAGTAATCGTTTGCGTTGATGATGAGGAAATTGTAAGATCATATGACTGCATTGATACAATTAATTCTCCATCGATAGTTCCACTTAATCGATGAATGGAACAGATATATTGTTTCTCAGAGCTCTCTCCTCGAGAATATTGGAGCGTTACATTCATTGGTTCATTTGCTTGGAAAAGATTGCCATTGCAAATAACCTGCCAAGTTTCAGGATGATTGATTAGGACTGAAACTTCTTCTGTTAATGTTGATTCACTCGTCAAATTAATCCAAAATTCTGCGCCTGTAGTTTCCGATGTAATCGGGGACGTTGGTAATTCAGAAACTTCCAACGAAACCTTTCTTTGTTCATCAACCATAATGAGATTCTGATGTTCGATTCGCAAAATATTCCCTTGTTCATCAATACCGCCCTCAACATATGTTGTTACGACAATCCTTGTGTTCAGTGGAACATCAATGCCGATAATCAAATCAATAATCACGAGTTTCGTATCTCCCGCACTCATTGGGAATGTCAGTGGAGAGTTTGGAACGGTCGTAGGTCCTCCAACACCAGCGGTTAGGAACGAAACAATACCATCAGTAGGCGGCGAAGTTGAAACATCAAATCCAATTTCCATATCAGATTCCAATGCATTACCAATATTTGTGATGGTCCCATTCAATGTGACTTGAGAATTTATCATAGCATGGATGTCATTAGTCGTACTGTTGTATGCTGGATATCGTACGCTTCCGGTCATCATCACATGCGTGATTGAATTATCTGTGGTATCTGAATCTGTACCATCTGGCGAAACCTCGATGTATATCTCGTGTAATTCACCTGCAGATTCACTCATAGGCACTGTGATAAGGATCTCAACAATTGCCGTATCGTCACCAAGGTATGAGACTGTTAGTGGAATAGAGTTCGTTTCTAAGACAAGCCCATCTTGCCGGAGCATAAAGTCCCAACTTTCAGGAATATCTGGTAAGCGAAGTTCAGCATTACTTGGCCCATTTCCGTTATTAATTATCTCAACTTGTATTGAACTCATTGCACCGGGTCTTAGCCATTGCTCTGCATCAATAAGTGATAAGCTTAGATCGTGTACTGTATCAATTAGAACTCGATCATATTCTATCCCGGTAAATGAAGTTGTACTTCGAATGGAAGTTACTATTGGCTTGAAGAGAGGGGCTGCATCATTTGCTTGGCCGTTTTCAGGGGCTGTAACTGCTATGTAAAACGAGGTAGACATACCCGGGTTTATGGCAATGCTAGGACGATTTTCGGGCTCAATAATCCATCCAATTTTTGGATTTACATCCACTGATAATTCAAAAATGTCTTGTCTGAGTGCATCGTTAGTTATCTTGTATGGGACATGTATTGTTTGTCCTGCTGAGATGTACATGTATTTCTCCTCATCACCAACAAATTCAATTTTGGCATTTGATATCATTGAGGCTTGAACGGTAACGGATTCCGTAATTGTTCGACTCGTATCATTTTGAGCAGTAAGGGTTAGCCAAAATTCACCTGTGGTATCTGGTGCGGCATTACTTGGGATTGTCATTAAAAATCGAACTTGAACTGGTTGATTCGGTGTGAGTCTCACGGATGTAATCTGATCAAATGATAAAGACACGCTCCATCCATTTTCAAGATTTTTAGATTCGGTTTCTATATCAAATACATCGGTTGCTTGACCAATATTACTTACTTCTAGTTCAAAAATACATGATGAACCCGGGGGGCACTTAGGTTTGACATCTGGCTGATGTATGAATGGAATTCTGTCTGCAAGTACTTGGAATTGCATAGGTTCTGAAACATAAACACCAGATTGTTGCATACTCGTTGCTATGA
>JAKMFY010000202.1 GCA_022425185.1 Candidatus Poseidoniaceae archaeon
GTCGTAATCGCTTCCATCTTTGAAGGGTCGAATGCCAAACCTTTCGCTTCAATGGCTTTGATTCCATCCGATTCTAACTCCCTCCATAACTTGTTTCGAAGAAGGCGCAATCCTTGAGCAACAGGTGACTCATCCCCATCTTCCACTTGTTGAAGTGCTCGATCCACATCGTTAAGGATTGGAATCATTCTACGTGCAAGACCCATTCCACCATATTGAATGAGTGTCGATTTTTCTGCCATAAGGCGCTTACGTACATTTTGAATTTCAGCTTCCTTGTACGCAATTTCTTTTTCTGCCTTTTCTGCACGCTGTGTGGCTTCTTCCAAAGGATCGAGAGGTTCTACGTGTTCGGCCAAATCAATCTGTTCAGCAACATCATCGAATTCAGGTGTTTCGTCATCATGATGCTCAGGAGTTTCTTCCGGAGGTACTTCTTCATCGTTCGACATAAATCATCCCAAACAGAAGTGGTCTTTCAACCCGACGCTGTTGTATCGTCAGGAAGACCGTGTGCTAAAACAGTGGAAACATTCCATGACCCCGTACCCCACTTTCGTGCTTCAAGATGATCACGGCCAATAATCGCAACCAATTCTGATTCTGAATTCCATCGATTCATTGTGTAGACAAGACTCTTTGCAGCTCGATCGTGGGCTTCATAGGTTGGAACAATTCGAGCATCTTCTTTTTCATCAAGAGTTTCTCCTAAGGCTTTCCTTCGCTCCATCCAATCCATACAGACCTTTTCTGCATATTCAGATTCGGGTAGGCCAGATAATTCCATTCGAACCTTGTCCCACGTCTGACCGCCGTAGAGAACATCCTCTCCGTCAATAATTGTGTTTAATGCAACATCAAGATACAGATATGCCCTGCCTTCCCATACTTCCCAAGCCCCAGGACTTGCCCATTTCATTGCAAGAAGGAGGCCCTTTTCACCATCCGTCGATTCATCAAGCAGTTGATAGAAAGATTTCTTCTCATCTTTATCCCAAGGTTGAGCATCCATCCAATCGAGTAATTCCGCTTCTGCATCAATATCAAAAAGAACCTTCAAACGAGAATCTTGTAGCGGACGAGTATTCCGTAGCGTACGCTTTTCGAGACCGTTGTAGAGAGTGTCCCATGCTAAATCAAGCGTCAATTTAAGACGGGAAACATCGACTAAGAGTACGATGATTTCAAGCCCCATAACTCAAACCAAACACCACTCTTCTTTGAGGCATTCGGCTTCTCCACAGGCTTCAACTTTTTAATAAATTGAGCCACATGAGCAAGAGCATTCAAGAACAGCGGTCTTGCCATTGCGAATGAGGCGTTACAATGGCGACGATTAAGGAGCAAATCGATTTGATTCGCGCCGAGATCGATAAGACCCAAAAAAACAAGGCAACAAATGCCCATATTGGGAAATTGAAAGCCAAGATCGCTCAGTTAAAACTCAAGGAAGAAAAGGCCACAGCTCACTCCAAAGCGAGTGGTGGAGGAAAGGGATTCGAAGTTCGAAAATCAGGTGATGCAACAGTCTCACTTGTTGGATTTCCCTCTGTCGGTAAATCTACACTCATCTCTAAGGTCACTGACGTTGATTCAGAAACGGGAGGATATGCGTTTACAACGCTTACGTGTATTCCTGGAGTCATGGAACACAGAGGGGCTAAAATTCAGATTCTGGACTTACCGGGTTTGATCAAAGGGGCTGCCGAAGGAAAGGGAAGAGGAAAAGAAATTCTCAACGTTATTCGCTCATCAGATATGGTCCTCTACATTGTCGACCCATTCCAAGATGGGCATTTCAAAGTCTTACATCGGGAATTGCATAATTCTGGTTTACGACTCAACGAACAACGACCACCAGTCTTCATCAAACGCACCGATAAGGGTGGTATTGACGTTCGTACAACTGTGGAACAAACATACCTTACACCAGAAGAAATGGGCGATATTATTCGATCATTCGGATTCACTTCAGCTATTGTCACATTACGTCAAGACACGACTGCTGAACAGATTGTCGATTGTTTAGCAGGGAACATCATTTACGAAAAAGCAGTTATTGCGATTAACAAAATCGATATTGCAACGCCTGAAGATATTGCGCGAGCGAGAGTTGGATTACCACAAGAATGGCCAATTATGGAAATCTCAGCATTCAAGGACATTGGTCTTAACGAATTGAAAGATTTCATTTACGATAATCTTGGATTCATGCGAGTGTTTCTCAAACCGCAGGGGCAAGAAGCCGATATGGAAGAACCTCTCATCGTCAAGGATGATTCAACTGTTCGCACAATTTGTAACAAACTGCATCGTGACTTTGTACGCAAATTTAGATTTGCTCGAATTAAGGGCCCATCTGCAAAATTTGATTGGCAGCGTGTCGGTTTAGACCATCTTTTACAGGACGGAGACATCTTGACAATCGTGGTGAAGCGATGAAAACATTATGGTCTTATCATCGTGACATACTGGCTATAGGACTTGGATGTTTTTTTACCTATGTTGGAATTCTCCATTTCATTGATCCTGAATGGTTTACAGCCATCGTACCCAACATACTGCCTGGATCAGACGTGTTTTGGGTTCTTGTCAGTGGAATTCCAGAAGTCCTCTGCGGAATCGGATTAATTCTTCCCAAAACGCGTGTTCTTGCTGCACGAGCAACAGTGATTCTACTCATTCTATTGTATTGGGCTAATCTCAATATGTGGATCTATGATATTGAATTGAATGGACAAACATTCCCCTTATGGGCGCATATTCTCAGAGGCCTAGCACAAATCGCTATGGGACTTACAGCAGCATACTTGGGCGAATGGTTTCTCCGTCCAAATGTGCAAGAGAAGTAATCAGGCCCATTCATCATCGCCAGACTCGCCGTTACGCACACGTATGAATGCAATAAGGATGAGAAGGATAACAACAAGTACTCCAATTTGCACAATAGCAGATGAACTTAGCGAAGATTTACTTTCATCATCTGTGTTTACAGGGTCATCTGTATCGCCACCTGGTTCGGTCGGCTCAGTCGTCGTCGACACATCGACAGTAAACGACAGAGTGCTGGAATTCATATTACCAGATGCATCTGAACTCTTGACAAGAACAGTCCAGTCATCATTAGCAAGAGGTTCTGATACAAACTCATGATTCTTTTTGGTTGCGAAGTCGTTGGAATAGACAAGTACATCATCCAAATAGACTTCTTCAGTTGAACTTTCAGAAGTATACCAACTGATTCTAGCTTTCCCATCTTCAAGCACTTCAACATTCAAATTCAATAGCTCAGGTGGGGTTGTGTCAACAATGTTGCTTGTTGTAAAGGTCACCAGAACATCATTCGTTCCATTGGCACTGATAGAGGCCACATACGAGGTATTGACTTCAAGCCCCGTCAGCGTGATTGCATGATCTGTAGCGGATATTGTCCATTGAGTTGGGCTCATTGAATTCATTGGTTCTGTTTCAGAGACCATGTATTGAATCGAGGTTGCATCTGCTACAGTCGTCGACCATGTAAGTACAGCCGAATTTGCTGTTACTGTGTCAACGGATGCTCCAAAGATTTGTTGAGGCACCTCAGGCATCTCAAATCCAGTTAATTGAGCATAGACATGCCCATCGACATCATAGGACGAGAGCATGGTTTCCTGACCCGTTCCGTCGAGGACAACGTCCAAAACATTCGGATCATAATCAATACCATCATCGAGAGCAGGATTGGAACCACCACCAAGAGTCCATGTGCTTGCAGTTGCATCGACATCTCTCCATTTACCAGTACCAAATCCGTCTTGGCTACCAACAACAACGATGTAACGATAGTTCGAGATATCATCTCCAATCACATCCTTACTCACAGTAAACGTAATCGTTTTCGAAGTGACATCACCAGTGACATCGACCCCACGAGAAGAAGTGCTCCCCGTCATTGATTGAACAGCCATGACTGCACCAGGTTCTCCGGTTCCACTGATAGCAACTTCCCAAGCCCAATCAGGATGAATCTCAGCATTTGCCCCATCGAGCATGTCTGTCGTCCCATAGGACGTGTTTCCTTGATCAACATAGATTTGCACGATTTGATGGCTGAATCCATTCGACAGCCCCCAAATGTCTGTCATCTCACCGACTTCAAGGATGAATTGTGCATTCCAAGCACTCTGACGAATTGTTAATTGTTGAGCATCCCAAAGACCGCCATTGTTTGGAGTTGCGAAATCACTTGCGAGAGGATACGTGTAGTCTCCATCTCCAGTTTCGTCTCCTATTGTATCATTCAGTACAAGCAATGTCACCCACTCTTCAAGATCAGGTAGCACAAGTTCGGCAGGAGCCGGCGGTGCAATTTCCATGTCGAGGCCATCACCATAGGCAAGGGATTCAGCCCATGAGGATACAACCTTGACACGAGTCGAATAGCGTGGAGAGAGCCCGATTTCAGACCATGGAATCATGAACTCATAGACATCATCAACAGCACAGTCACCTAAGGAGGAACTGCCGCTGAGAACCCATTGCTCTTGGTCTCCAGTCTTTCCTTTGGCTGTAAAGAGATTCCATTTTGCTCTACCATCATCTCGAAGAGTATCAAAATCAAATGCCACCATGTACTTCGAGGGGAATCCAAGAATTTGATTACCGTAATACGTTCTAAAGTTGGTTTCTGCTTCATTAAAATTCACAGCATTCGGTTGCATGAAGTAAATGGCGAGATCGGGTTCGTCTCCATTTGAAGATTGGTTTTCAAGGTCCTCTGGAATATCTGCGTCAATACGAACAAAGACGTTTGAAGAGTCGTATCCGATGTAAAATTGTTCAATATCAAACGTATCTCCAGAGACTGGAGCATCGTATTGTGCAGAACCATCCCATTCACCGGGTAATGCAATTCCGTCGATCATTGGTTCTATGATTCCAGAAGCAGATGTTGCCGGTACAGCTGGGTTCGTCCACAAATCTTGCAAGTATGGTGGTAATTCGAGATTCACTGCCCGATAAATGTTGGAGAGATGTACTTTGAACAAGACATCCCAATTTTCGTCATAGCCACTATCTTGGTCAAGTCCATACCACCAATACCAATCGCTACCTTCAGCAATGTAGAGAGATTCCCAAGCCGCAGTCAGGCCTGGATGATTCGGATTCAATTCCTCAAATGCAACCAACTCTTGTCGTGCTTCTATCAAACGTTGCCAACCAAGGCTTTCTTCTTCTTCTCCTGCCCATGTTCTGAGTGTACCATCGATCCATGAACCTGTTCCAATGGTTTGAATTTCCGGCAAGGATGTGTTCTTTTCGAGGAATTCAGATGGAGTTGTTGTCACAATTGTTGGATGGTCTGCCAGTCGACTGTACCATTCAGCCATGAATGGCCTTGCATTGTCTTGATGTTGGAATTCTGACATGAACATCCAGTTTTCACCATCGAGAGCCACCGTAAGCAAATGCTCAGAAGGATCTTCGCCTTCATCGAGGAGTTGCTGACGTATGTTATCGATGTATGCAATAAAATCAGAAACAGCTGCTTCTGGTGTCATGGTTCCATATTGGAAAGCGATTCGATCAGAGATGACTCGGTCTCGAAAAATCACGGAAACTTCGCCGCCATCAGTTCCACTAACGGTCCAAGGTGTTGCGAGATTCGATGCCTTTTCCACATCGATGAGATTACCGTTTACATCTCTGGATTGCTTCAAAAGTTCTTCATCAGTCACCATCCATTCAACACCAACATCACTGACTGGTTCAACCATTGCAGGCGAGACAGCTTGTTCGCTTGGCCACATGCCAGCTGGTCTGAACCCAAGTTCCTCCTCAAAGAGATTCATACCTGTGATCAGGTGGTTTTGAACATCATCAGGCCATGCATCCTTGTTAACCCTGATACCGTCTTCCATTGTCCATCCGTCCATCATCAATAATGGCATAATTGGGTGATAATACGGTGTTGTCGTCAATTCAACTTGACCGTTGTTTGCCAACTCACTGTACATAGGAAGTATGTTCCCCATGTGTGCATGTTGAGCGTCGAGAACGTAAGTCAAATCATCTAAATCATAACCACCATTCTGCATGAATAAATCAATAAGACCCTGATCACGATGACTTTGGTTGTAGTCTCCTAGAACATAGTCTGGTGAAAACTGATAGAGATACCACAAGACTTGCAAGTCTAGGAAATCAGCAGGAGGGAGCAAATCATCATCCAAGATTGTTGCAGGCTTGAGATTGTGGAGTGTTTCATCATAAATCTCCTTGTAACGAGCACTAGAAGGATAAAGCCAGCCAAGTTTCGCATCTTCTTGAGTCACATTGTAAATCCAACCACTGTTCCAAAACGACTGGAATTGCATGGTATGTAGTTCCAATTCCGTAGCATTAGGATATCCACCTTCAGACCAAGACCGTTTTGCGATATCTGTATGGACATCAAGTGTTTCGTTGCGGTGATAGTCAACCAATTGTTCAATAAAAGATGGAACAAGATTGTATGTGACTTTTGTTCCAGTTTGAGCGAGGATGCCAGGGGAGTCCACATATTCAGTTAATCCATGTACTCGAACCCAAGGCATCTCATACATCCCTGTCAACTTGTTTTTGTAATAGGGTTGATGCTGGTGAAAGACGATTGCAAGATTAAGCGCATCATCCACTTTCCCAATAGTTTCAGGCTCAATCACCGGTAAGTCTTGAGGAATTGAAGATTCATTCACATCAGCGATTCTCCAAGCATGAGTAAAGGATTCAGCACCGTTATTC
>JAKMFY010000215.1 GCA_022425185.1 Candidatus Poseidoniaceae archaeon
GGGGACAACCTGGCTCTAACAACGGCTGGTCTTGTAGGCCATGCACAATCACTTTCTCGCACCCTCGCTGCAGAAGTCTCACTTTACCAACTTCGAAGAGGACAAAACATGACAGTTAAGGGAGCAGCTACGTTTACTGCAAACCTCTTGTCAGGACGCCCTCACTGGGTTCAACTTCTCATCGTAGGTGTTGACGCAGACGGTTCTCATGTTTACTCAATCGACTCCGCAGGTGGTTCAATTCCTGATGTCTATTGTGCTACAGGTTCAGGTTCTCCTTACATGTACGGTGTTCTTGAAGATGGATTCTCCGAAGGAATGAACCGTGCAGATACAGTTCGTCTTGCTGCACGTGCCCTCAGCGCCTCTGGTCAAAGAGACGCAGCTTCTGGAAACGGAATGGATCTCGCAGTCATCACGGCTAAGGACGGTTATGTCCCAGTCGAGCAATCCGAAATTGATTCTCTTCTAAAGAAGAAGTGAACTCACTCATACTCCCGCGGCATAGCCGTATTCCTATGGATATGCGTAGCGTGCTAAGTTGCGGTAGGAGATGTAATAATGCGATTAACCTTCAAGGAAATCAAAGATGAGATAAGTAAGATTGTACCTCGTGACGTCGAGTACAAGGCTGATTTAGAAGCAGGCGATATTGCCATATTCACAAATGAAATCGACAAGTTCGTTGGTTCGGAAGGACTTGCTGGAAAAATCTCCAAGAAGATCAAGCGTCGAGTCGTCATGCGCCCGAATCCTGAAATCGTTATGGATAAGGAAGCGACAACTGCTGTCATCAATGAACTCGTACCCGAAACAGCTGAAATTTCTGAATTATTCTTTGATCCTTGCATCTGGAAAGTTATCATTCAGTGTAAGAATCCATCAGAGGCCGTTGGAAGAAGAGGAGCGATTGCTCGAGAAATTCGAATAAAGACCGGTTGGGAAGTCACTGTTGAGCGAACTCCTCCAATCATCTCCAAGACGGTCCGTGATATCCGTGGATATCGTGAAGCGAACGCTGAAGAGCGTAGAAAGTTATTGAGAAACTTTGGTTTGAACATTCACAGACCAAAGCGACCTGGTTCAACTTGGGCTCGTGTAACGGCTCTTGGTTCCTATCAGGAAGTTGGACGTGCTTGCCACTTTGTAACCACAAATGAATCACGAATTATGATTGACGTTGGTGTGAACATCGCTTCCGATACCGATCCTATGCCGTACTTTACTGCGCCCGAAGCACTTCCTTTGGAACAAATCGACGCCGTTGTTTTGACACATGCTCACTTGGATCACGCAGGAATGCTTCCTGTTTTGTTTAAGTATGGGTATCGAGGTCCTGTCTTTTGCACCCCTCCAACTCGTGATCTGATGTTGCTTCTGCAAACGGATTATCTGAAAGTTGGTGGCGCAGAAGGTAAGCGTGCTCCATACGACATGGAAGACATCCGTATGTGCATGCGTCACGTAGTTGACGTGGATTGGAATCAAACAACTGATATTTCTCCAGATGTGAAGATGACGTTCTCGAACGCAGGTCACATTCTTGGTTCCTCCGCAGTTCATCTCAACATCGCTGATGGAAAGCACAACATTGTTTTCTCAGGCGATCAAAAGTTCGAGAAGTCTTGGCTCTTCGATGCTGCGAATACTCGTTTCCCTCGATGCGAAACGCTTGTCATCGAATCGACATATGGTGCAGCAGGTGATTACCAACCATCACGTGAAGAAGCGAACCAAGAGCTCCAGGATATCGTCACACGAACCTTGCAAAGAAACGGTAAACTCATTTGTCCTGTCTTCGCTGTAGGTCGTTCTCAAGAAGTCATGATTGCTATCGATGACCTCTTTAGATCAGGGGCTGTCAAACCTGTTCCTGTATGGCTCGATGGTATGATTCAAGAGGCAACAGCAATTCATGCAAGCCATCCAAATTATCTTACTGCTGCTCTAAGAAAATCCTTGCAACAGGATGATGGTGAAAATCCATTCACGAGCCCTTGGTTCAGAACTGTCGAAGGAGCACAACGAAGAGAAAGCATCGTAATGGATACAAGTCCATGCATTGTTCTTGCAACATCCGGTATGTTGAATGGTGGTCCTGTCATGAATTACTTCCAGAACTGGGCCCATGAGGAGCGAAATTCACTCTGCTTTGTTGGATACCAAGCTGAAGGAACCTTGGGTCGCCGTCTCCAGAAAGGATTTGGTGAAGTCCCTATGCTCATTGATGGCCGTACTGAAATCGTCAAGGTTGGTTGTGAAATGGCTACGATCGATGGATTCAGTGGGCATTCGGATCGACGCCAATTGCTTGCTTTCGTAGATTCCATGAATCCAAAGCCACGCAATATCATCTGCCATCACGGAGATTACTACAAGTGCAGTGAACTCGGAAAAGAGTTGAGAGACAAGTACCGTTGTCGAACCTATGCTCCGAAGAATCTTGAAACAGTTCGCATTCTGTGAAGGTGAATTCTTACTTCAGATATCAAGAGTATTGTAACCTTCTTGCATCCAATGGAATCCTTTGATTGTCCATTGAAGAAATTTCCAAAGAGCCTTCCATCACTTAAAG
>JAKMFY010000222.1 GCA_022425185.1 Candidatus Poseidoniaceae archaeon
ATCCAACATACATGCCGAGAGAAGTTGCTAACAGGGCGATGGAAATCGGTGAGTGTTGCGTTATGGCAGTCGACAGTAACGGTATTCTTCCACTGAGAACACCCCAACGCTCCTTCACCACAGCATACTCCTTCAGACGTTACCTTCACAAGAACATACTTGGTTTCCTTGCAAGACCACCGATGGCAGAACCCCTGAAAGCATTGAATGATTTACCCGACGGCAAGTCAATCGCAGATGAGGCATTTGCAAGGGCAAACGTTCCAATCACACCGTATGAATTCATCTGGAGAGTCGCTGAAGCTTCACGAGAAGGCAGAGATGCCCTTTCATACCTCGACATCGATCACGAAGTGTCTCCGATAGACTCTACAACAGGTGGTTCGGTGAAGGCAAGAGTAGAACTTAGCAAATTTATTGAAAAAAGACTCGACCATTATCATGTAGATCGAAACCATCCTGAACGTCATGGGGGCAGTGGGTTGTCTCCTTGGCTGCATTTCGGACACATCTCTTCATTCGAAATTGTTGATGCAGTTTTGAAGCATCAAAAATGGAATCCAATGAAAATAACACCACCTCACAATGGCCGCAGAGAAGGCTGGTGGGGGGCTAACGAAGGTGCAGAAGCCTTCCTCGACCAAGTCATCACATGGAGAGAATTAGGCTTCATCTATTGCCACCAAACTCCAAACCACGCCAAATACGAAACATTACCTGAGTGGGCTAAACAGACACTTGAAGAGCATTCAGAAGACGAACGCCCATACACCTACACCTTCGAAGAACTCGAAAACGGTCAAACACATGACCCATTGTGGAATGCAGCCCAAATGCAACTTCGAACTGAAGGGTTCATTCACAATTATTTGAGAATGTTGTGGGGCAAGAAAGTGCTGGAATGGTCACCTGACCCTAAAATCGCCTGTGAATGGTTGATACGACTCAATGACAGATGGGCGCTTGATGGTCGAGACCCTAACTCATACACGGGAATTTTCTGGATCTTCGGACGTTTCGATAGAGGATGGTTCGAAAGAGCAGTCTTTGGCAAGATACGATACATGACCTCAGCATCAACGCAACGCAAGTTCAAAACCGAGGATTATATACAAAAGTACGCTGATTCTTAACATAGGTGATGAAATTGCCAATTTACGAACACACTGCTAATTTTCCATTTTCGAGAGAAGACGTCTGGGCATGGCACGCTCGTCCAGGGGCAATTCGACGAATTATGCCCGGTTGGGAGGGCATACGACCAATCGAAGTAGGCGGTATCCACAACGGTGCAAAGACCTCATTCAAGATTTCAATCGGTCCAATCCCACAACGTTGGGTTGCTGAACACCACAGCTACATCGAAGGGGAGCAATTCTGCGATAATATGGTCAAAGGTCCATTTGGACGTTGGGACCATGCTCACAAGTTCCTTGCAGTAAGCGATGATGAAATGGCAATCCATGATCATGTAGATTGGAAATTACCTTTCCACTTCTTTAGCAGAATAGGTGCTCCAATTATGGTTATGCCTCGCCTTAGGCAGATGTTCAAACATCGCACTCGAAGAATTAATGCTGATATGAACCGCCAGGCCAAGTTCAAAGATGTACCAAGAAAGCGAATTCTCATCAGTGGCTCAACAGGATTAATTGGAACTCAACTCTCTGCCTTTTTAGAAACAGATGGTCACGATGTACATCGTTTGTTGCGAAAGACCACCTCTCTACATCCTGATTCGGACAAAGATAAAATCGTGCGCTGGGACGATCAAACAGGGGAAATTTTAGAAGGTTCCATGGAGAATTTTGATGTCATTATTCATTTAGCAGGCGCAGGAATAGGCGATAAGCGATGGAGCAAGAAGAGAAAGCAACTCATTCTCAACAGTCGAACCATTCCCACAAAGAATCTTTCAGAACACATTGCTCATTTGAAATCACCCCCGTCCTTATTCATGAGCGCTTCTGCTATTGGCTTCTACGATAACAGGGGTGATGAAGACTTAGATGAGACCAGTACAATCGGTTCAGGCTTCCTTGCTGAAACTTGTCAAAAGTGGGAACAAGCTACGGAACCTGCGAGTTCTGCAGGTATTCGTACAGTCATCTTGCGAACAGGTCTTGTCACGACCGCAGCCGGAGGTATGCTACAGAAACTCCTCCTCCCTGCAAAGATGGGTGGAATGGGCCCAGTCGGAGGTGGCCGTCAATGGCAATCTTGGATTTCGTTCGACGATCAAATTTATTCGATTCATCACTTGATGAATCAAGATGATTCCGAAGGCATATACAACCTAACAGCACCAAATCCAGTAACACAGAAGGTCTATGCGAAAACACTTGGACGAGTTCTACGAAGACCTGCATTCGCGCCAATTCCAGGATTCATGATGAAACTTCTCTTTGGAAAAATGGGTAAAGGACTGATTTTGGACGGGCAAAAAGTTCACCCTAAGCGATTGATAGAATCAGGATATGATTTTGAACATTCAGACCTTGAATCAGCACTTCGAGATACATTAGGCCGCTTTATCTAGTCGTCGCTTTATTCATAACCGAATTCGAACTTGGCGTAACATGCTCGGGCGTTGCATAGGGGTCGGTCTCTTCGCCCTGCTGCTGGTTTCATTACTCCCTGCAGTCAATGCAGATGACACTCAAGCATCCTCTAATCTACTTACAGATGGTGTTTCTTCGAATGGTTATGTTTGTGATCCAGATGGTTGTTCCTCAAATGATGGAACCGATTGGTGGCGGATTTATGCATATCAAGGTGACATCGTCAGTATTAGTTTCTCAGGTTCAATGAATAATGCTGCATGGTGGTGTCCAGGGGATGGATGGGAAGCGGATTATTCGATGCATGATGAATCAGGATCTCAAGTTGCAAGCATGTCCAAGGACGATAATAATCCATCAGGAACACTCTCAAAAACTATGCCACAAGCAGGAAATGTATTTGTGAAAATCAAAGGGAAAGACTCCTGGTGCAATGATGGACTTGACTACACTCTACTCGCTTCAATCGATAAGACTGCACGAGATACCGATGAAGACGGATTCGTCGATGCAGAAGATGATTGCGATTTGATTGTCGGTTCCTCAACAAATGATCGCAAGGGTTGTATTGACAGTGATAGCGATGGTTGGTCAGATACAGATTCTGGATGGGATGTTCAAAATGGAGCAGATGCTTTTGAAAACGATGGAACTCAATGGAGAGATCGTGATTTTGATGGCTATGGTGACAATATTCTTGGTAATCAACCAGATCACTGCCCAGACAATCGTGGTTATTCGACTGATGACCGCTATGGATGCATAGACTCAGATGCCGATGGCTATTCAGATGCTGATCCTGGTGGTCTTGATGGACTTGAACCTTGGTACGCACACCCTGATGGTTTAGCAGATTCGTTCCCGTATGAATCCTCTCAATGGAGAGATACAGATGGCGATGGTTTTGGAGACAATTGGGATGACCCTATGTGGAATGAGACACACATCGCATGGGGCATAGGAGAATGGTTACTTTCTGCTGAACAACCTGATGCTTGTCCGTTCATCGTTGGACTTTCCTTCGCTGACCGATACGGCTGCCCAGATACAGATGGTGATGCTTGGTCAGACCCGGGCGAGAATTGGACGACAAGCGAAGGTGCTGACGCCTTCCCCATCGAACCAACCCAATGGCGTGATCGTGACTTTGATGGTTATGGTGACAACCAAACAATTGGAGCAAATCTCATCGATGACTTTCCTGACAATCCAACACAATTCAGAGATACTGATTCTGATGGTTGGGGAGATAACCAAACCTATGGCGCAACCCAAGTCGATGATTTCCCGATGTTTCCAAGTCAATACCGCGATACAGATGGGGACGGATACGGAGATAATCTCAATGGATTTGAAGGCGATGTGTGCATGAATTCAGATGCTGAAGAAGTTGAAAGTGGCTGGATTTCAAGGTTTGATCGACTTGGTTGTCGAGATGTTGATTCCGATGGTTATTCTGACCCAACAGATGATTGGATACCGCACCCCGAAGGATTCGCAGATGCGTTCCCGAGTGATCCATCACAATGGTATGACACCGACGGTGATGGGTTTGGGGACACCTAGAATGGTTTGACGGCCAAGCTTGGCGTTTAGCATTCCGTGGCGATGGTTGTCGGACCACTCTAGGACAATCAACATTCGATCGGTGGGGCTGTCCTGATTCCGATGGTGATGGCTGGTCCAATCCTACATCGTACTGGCTTGCTAGTCCAGGGGGAATGGCAGATGCATGGCCTGAAGATTCGACTCAATGGCATGATTCCGATGGTGATGGCCGGGGGGACAATCCTTCTGGTACAACCGCTGACGTTTGTCCTGCTCATCCAGGAACTTCGGTTGGGCCCAGTTCAGGTGGAGACCGTTGGGGCTGTCCAGATACAGATGGCGATGGTTGGTCAAACTTAGGCGATGCCTTCATTCACGAACCAACGCAATGGAGAGATACAGACGGGGATGGATTTGGTGACCAAGAAGATGGAAACGAAGCAGATGCCTGTCCAACAATACGCGGGACATCAATTCTCGATCGTCTCGGATGCAGAGATACCGATGGTGATGGCTGGTCAGACCCAACAGATGGCTGGGAGGCACATCCTTACGGCCCTGCAGACTCATTCCCAACCGAAGCCCTTCAGTGGCGAGATACCGACGCAGACGGATTCGGAGACGTGCCTCTTGGTGCTATGCGGGATGATTGCCCAGAAATATTTGGAACCTCGACTCGAGACGTCCAAGGATGTGAAGATTCGAATGATGATGGCTGGTCAAATGATTACGGCGAATGGAACGCTGCTCTCGCTATCATGGGCGAAGACCCAGCCGCTTCTTGGATGACCTATCTCATCGTAGGTCTAGCATTCATTCTTGGGGCTTCAGCAGCCCTTGTCGCTCGCACTATGCGAGTAGAAGAGAAGACTCTCGCTGATGAATTCCTCATGACAAACGATGCAATGATGCCATCAGAGCCTAACATGAGTACATTACCTGATTTGGCAATCCCACTTCCGCCACCTCCAGGGGGTGAAGAATCTGCGTAATTGTTTGTTGATGCTTTTCGTTCTACTCAGTGCATCGCTGACGACACTGCCGGTATCAGCTGAAGGAGAATTATCTGAATTGTCTGATGCAGGAATCACTCTTGTCGCGTTACGTAACGACACACTTGATCTGAATCAAGATGGCGATACCGATGCAGTTCGAGTTGTCGTTATTCTAAATTCCACAACTCCATCAACCTTCATTGAGTTACGGCTTATCGCTTCTCACAACGATAGAGAGGTTGTTGAGAAAATGACAATGGAAATCTCGGGGCAATCAAATGCAAGTTTAACCTATGATGCATGGTCAAGTGGTAAGCATGAACTTGAATTAGCCTTCTTTGATATGAATGGTGTTCGAATTACAGGCATTGAATTGCCAACATATGACATGGTTCCAGCATTACAAACACCGATATTAGGTCTCGAATTATTCGGGTCAGACACACTTGAAACAGGCTCCTCATGTGAAGTGAATCGAATATTTTCTGACGAAACGGGCCCTCGCTACGGCGCAATTGGTACTCAAACGTTCATTGGTGCACCATTCACAGTTCTCGATAATGCTACGACAATTGATTGTTCCAACTGGCCCGCAGGCCAGTATTCACTGAAGGAAACCTATCGTAATGAACTTGGCCAAACAGCGGAATCATGGCTTAACCTATCCATTCAAAATCGACCAGCACCAGAGTTTGAATTACTTCTGACAGGCGATCAAATGGCGACAGACCGACCTTGCCTCGTTGCCCTACAGGGAATCGATTCCAGTGAGGATTTCACGCCCTATGAAAAGACGTGGGAAGTTTCAACACTCAAGGGTACCATCTCCAACACTTCCGTTTTCGATTGCTCTAGTTTACCGGCCGGAGTCCATCTCATCATTCTCAAAGTTACGAATTTAGAGAATATTGTTAGTACTGAGGCAGTAAACCTTGTTCGCTTTCCTGCCGTTGATCTTTCACCAGAAGAGCAAGAAGCTCTTCCCAGTCAGTCCTATGGAGCCGATACAAGCACTGAAGCCGTTGGGTGGTACACGATGGCTGCGTTAGGACTCATCGTCGCAATTGTTGTCTTCGTATTACTTGTTCGAATCAAAGAAAACGATGAGTTGCTCGCTTTGCCTGAACTAGGGCCTCCGCCTCAAATTTTGGCAGACGGAACTCCTGATTCTGAAGGTCTACCAACCATGAACGATGATGAGGGCCAATTATGGCGTAAACATCCTGATGGTTCTCTTGATTGGTGGGATACTTCATTCAATATTTGGCAACGTTGGTGATGGTATGCAAGACTGGTTGCTCATTTCTCTCATCGTTCTTGGAAGCGCGATTGGACTTATGTCCCTTCACGGACTGTGGCTTTGGTGGACTCGAGTTCGACCAAAACAACCACGCTTGAATGCAGATTGGCAATCGGATTGTGAGTTCATCTCATCCGCTGAATTTGAAGATTCAATGATTACATTCCGAAATGTTAGGGATTTTCATTGGAGGACAACAAGAGACCGTGATGAGCGATGGGCTGATGAAGTAAAGGTCGATTCCGAACAAGTCAAACACATCTGGTTCGTTGTTGATCAATTTCATTCGTTCAAAGGAATGTCACATACGTATCTGACCTTTGAGTTCAAAGATGGTACGTGCCTTTCTTTTTCGTTTGAAGCACGTCGTGTTAAAGGCAAAAAGTATCATCCTTGGACTGGACTTTGGCGTTCCTATGAATTGTACCTTCTTCTTGGCTTTGAGAGAGATGTGACACAACTCAGGACTCATGGAAGAGGCAATATTGTGCATATGTATCGGGTCGTGACTCCACCTGATAAAGAACGACAAATGATTGTTCAGATGTCGCACCGGCTTAACCAACTTACACAAAGGCCTGAGTTTTACCACACTCTATTCAAGACATGTAACACTTCGATTGTTCGAGCGGTGAACACGGTCACGCCTGGCCGCATTCCATTCCTGTGGAGAAATTTCCTTCCAGGATACACTCCAAAGGCTGCATTAAAACTCGGTCTTATCGAAGATTGGGGTGGCTTGGAAATGACACGTGAAAAAGCTCGTGTTGATCAGCGTTCACAAGCATGGGATGAGAAAGAAGAGTACAGTGAAATGCTGAGAAAGATTCTTCCACCTTCAAACGCTGATCAAGAGTAAGAGGTCACCTTGCTGGCATGAGGCAGTAATTTGTTCACCAAGAGCTTCATTGTGTATCCCTCTTGTTCCTGATATGAGTTGCTCATCTTCAAGTGAATATTTGCAACCAACTAACGTTACGCCAGAAACTTCGCCAAATGGTATCAAACTGACGTTTCCCCCAACTGTCGTGCTGTATTGAATCGGAGTTGCTGTAACCCTTACAACCAACCATCCCTCGATGTGAAGATGGGCTTTGCTTTGACATTCAAAAAGTGCAGAAAAAGCCGCAAGTTGATGATCCAACCTCCCTCCCTCAATCCCAATAACATCAATATGTTTCTCAGGATATTGTTTATGGCTCCATGTCAATCCTTTCGAAATATCACTTGTGTTTTGATTTGAGTCCTTGACAATGGTGACTTCTCTTGACTGAAAAGTATTCAGTTGTTCCGATGTCAAACTGTCCATATCCCCAATGATGACGTCTGGTTGAATTTGACGTTGTTGGAGTGTTAATGCAGCTCCATCTAGGGCAATAATCACAGGAGATTGACCAATAAAAGATTCCAAGACAGATTCTGAGGGCTGAATGCCGTTTCCAACGATAAGAACGTCTGTCATAAATCTTCCATTTCATCCTAGTTCTTGACCTGATGGGTGAAGCGATTTTACCATCTCAAAGAATCAACTTCGGACAATGGTTTAGAACGTTGAACATTCTAAGAATTTTATGCGCAGGGGGCCGACGTATGGAAAAGGAGTCCTCGCGACCCTTTTGACCGCACTTATGATGGTGCAACTTTTTGCTCCAATGGGTGGTGTATTCAATTCCCAAACCGAG
>JAKMFY010000234.1 GCA_022425185.1 Candidatus Poseidoniaceae archaeon
CATTTGAAGAAAGAGACGTTAAAGTCATTTTTTCAGCACTTGAGTACGAGGGTTCAACTGAGAAGATCCATTTTGAACTTATTGAAGACGTTATTTCATGGTGGAATTATGCGTAAACTGCACGAAAAGAGAGAAGATCTCTATGTCATTCGTGCAATGGACGTCCTCATGTCATCAGGAATAGGTCTTGAAGCAACAATTCACAGTATTTCCCAAGGAGGATATGGAATCATCTCAGAGGACTTCAAAGAGATGATGGACAAGGTTCGAAGTGGTGGACGTTCACTTGAAAAAGAACTCAAAAGCATGATGAATAAATCAGAGACAGAAGGATATCGCCGTCTCCTCAATATCATGCACATGAATATCACTCAGAATACGGACATTATTGATACTCTGAAAAAACAAGGAAGCCGTATGGAAGAAGAACGCACAGAAGATGTCAAAAAATACATCGAAGACTTAAGTGGAGTTCCAGAATCATTGCTTTCTATTGGAATGATAGGCCCAATCATCCTTGCTGTCTTCGGCCTCTTCCCTCAGCTTGTAGGAGACATGGGCAGTTTCTTTGGTATGCCTGAGCAATCAACAATCAATATGGTCGTCAATGCTGGACTAATGCTTACACTTCTAGCAATGGTCATGATCGGTCTAAAGACCCACACAAAGGATCCAGGATTGTGATATCATGCTCTTTCGCTTACTGGAATCGTTCAATGATCAACCTATGATGCTTTTCTTGGGCGTTATTGGTTTTGCAATGCTCGGAGGAGGAATCCCTCCAATTCGTGAACGAATTCGTAGAAGAAAAATTGAGAATGCATTACCAAGTTTCCTTGAATCCTTATCCGACGAGGTTGGTGCGGGCCTAGGTATCCAAGAGGCAATGCAACACCAAGCCCGAAGTGCACCTGCTCCTCTTGGCCCATTGCTCGAGGAGACATTAGCGGAAAGCCATGCAAGCTCTTTCGATGCTGCTCTCTCCAGTTTTGCAACAAAAACCAGATCATCTCAGGTTCAGCGGGTAATGCATCTTCTTGAAACTGCTATCGAGCAAGGTGCTCCACTTCAAGAGATTTTGATGAATCTATCAATGGACTATGAAAGACTCAACGATTTGATGAATAAGAGAGAATCTGAACTCCAAGGGCGAGGCATCCTTATTGTCCTCTTCATATGCATTGGACTCCCAGGTCTCATTGGTTTTCTTGTCGGATTGTTCACACCTGGTTCGAAGGGATTCCAAATTGATGGGTTCCTCTCCACATTTAGCCTCTTTTTCGCTGTAGCAAGCGCTGTTGGAGTTGCTGTATCTGGGCGAATGCTTGGTAGGATGAAAGATATAATGTGGTTTGTACCACTCTGGATGACGATGTCCATGTTCTTCTTTTTGGGAGCAACAAAAATGATCGGCGGATGAGGTGACCTTATGTCAGAACAAATTTTAGAACAATATGGTAATGTAACAATCTATACAGAAGCGAATCATCCATCTCCGATATACCATGTGGAAGGATCTGTTGCACCGAACCCTCACGGGGATCTTGCAGTCCTTTTCGAAGATGATAATCTTGAGGAAGTGATGTACAACGGTGGGACACAATGTGTCAAAGTTGCTCACCGAGAGCATGGTATGTGCCGCACAAATGTATGGATTAATGATGAAGCGGGAATGCAAATCGCAAAGAACATTGCTGGTTTCACAAACGTTCCACTTGGAGATGGGCCTGGTATGGTACCCATTTTTGATGGCCGCCTTCCTGATGGATCCCGTGTAAACGGAACCATTCCACCGGTTTCACCAGATGGACCAACACTCACGATTCGTAAATTCAAGGAAGATCCTCTCACAATGATCGACCTTGTCAAATTCGGAACTGTTAACTCAAGACTTGCAGCAATGATGTGGGTTTGGATTGAAGGACTTGACAGCCGACCTGCAAACTTTGTCATTGCAGGAGGTACTGGTTCAGGTAAAACCACTACGCTAAATTGTCTCGGAATGTACATTCCATGGAGTCGACGCCTCCTTACTGTCGAAGATACCGCAGAATTACAAGTCTACCACGACCATTGGCTACGTATGGAAACACGAAGAGAACGTCCTGATGGAACGCCTGAGGTTGACATGAATGATTGTTTGAAATCGAGCCTACGTATGCGTCCTGACAGAATCATTGTGGGAGAAGTACGTGGACCTGAATGCGCTACCCTTCTAACTGCAATGAATACAGGCCACGACGGTTCCTTCGGAAGCCTTCACGCAAACACTGCTCAAGAAACTGTAACGAGAATGATCAATCCGCCAATGAATGTGCCTCCAATTATGCTCACAGGTCTTGATTTGATTATTATTCAAGCACGTCTACATGTTAACGGAAAAACTGCACGTAAGATTACTGAAGTTGCTGAAATCGCAGGAATGGAAGGTTCCAAACCCCGGTTGAACACAATTTGGAAGTACAATGCTCATACAGATCAAATCGAAGAAACTGGAATCCCATCCAACCTCAGAGAAGTCATTTGCCGAGCAGCAGGTGTAACACCTGATGTTTTCGAAAAGCACGTTAGTCAGCGACAGCAAATCATTGAAGATTTGGTTGCTCGTGGAATCTCTGACATTCAATCGGTTACAACCGTCGTACAGAACTTCTATGCTCAGAACAATCATTGATTGTCCTGAAGTCGAAGTCTTGCTAACAAAGCATCGACACGGTCAATCTTTCCACGAACATGACCAACACGGTCTGAAGCATCTGCAACAGAATCTGCGAGTTCCAGTTCTGGCTCCTCTATCTCAACCTGTGTTGGTTTGAATGTGGCTGCTAGAGCCCTCAATTCAGCAACAATAGCATCGACTTGATCATCACTGACGAGAATCCCAGGTGCTAATCGTGGAATTTGGTTTGGAGTGAGATATCCTAATTCAGTTCCGATGATTCCTGCACATGCAAGTACTCTTGGCCGCAACTCACTTGTGTTAACGAGGTATCCTTTTGATTCTAAGAAACGAATAATCAGACTTTGTTGTCCCTCAGAAAAGTCACCTTCGCTTGATTCAAGTACAGTCTCAACT
>JAKMFY010000245.1 GCA_022425185.1 Candidatus Poseidoniaceae archaeon
TCACTGCAACATGTCGCCAGCACCTATGTTATCGGACAAACATCCCTGAACGTCACTGTGGCAGAAATTTATGGTTGGAAATTAAATCTCACTGGAACAGACTTAGAAATTGATCCTGCAGGCCAGAACCTCACGTTAGAATTAGTTCATCAAGGCAACGGACATGAAATCCCTTACTTCGCCAAGGCTGGAGCAGGATGGAACATTACGCTCCCAGATGCTGGAGACCTCGTCGAACCTTACGGTACGACGCAATTTACCGTGACTGTACAACCTCCAGAAGATGCAATTGCTGGGGAAGTTGGAGTCATGAGAATTCGTATTACAGGCGATAATCTCAATGGAAAAATCGTTGAGGAAATCCCTCTTCGAGTTGGAGTAGCACCTCAACTTGACATTGACCACCGTGGGACATGGAACGTCAATAACCTCGGCGGCTACCCAACTGCGTGGATTGTCAATGAAGGCAATGATGTTGCCCTCATCACGCTTGACGTGGACGGACTGCCAGAGGGGTGGACGACACAGCAAGGAGTGCAGATGGTCCTCGCCCCGGGTGAGGTCAAAGGGATGCCATTGTCCCTCACACCAGCAGTTGACTGGAACCAGCAACGCTTCCTTCTCACCATAAATGTCAATCACCCTATCCTAGGAACACTTCCGTACAACGTTGAAGTCGAGTATTCAGACTTATCCTTCGCCTCAACACCAGTCATTGACAGCTATATTGGAACAGAACACACGTTCTATGTCCACGATGCTGCAGAAGAAGAGCTTGTTTTGTCCGCAACGTTGGAACTAAAACATGACAACGAAAAAGTGACCTTCACTCAACCCAATAATTCGGGAGAAGTACAAATTTCCTATGCTGGATCATCAACTAGTGGCAACCTTTCACTCTACATCGTTGCAAGAACGTATCCAGACGCCTCAGCGTCGTGCGACTTCATCCAGAATGCATTCGATGAATTAGGCCGAACGTCCCTTTCAGGGTCTATTGGACAATGTAATTTGGTCGCATCTGAACATGAAGACCTGCGAGCAGTACTGACATTGATTACCTCCGATGGTGAGCGGATTCTCATTGACGATGATGCTTGGACAGTGGCCGCTGGAGACAACGCAACAGTCAACATCACACTCAGTGATTGGAATCCACAGCCCGGAGAGTTCATTCTCATGGCAACGATGTATGACCAATTCGGACGTGAACTTGACCAATCAACACAAGCAGTTGTAGCCAGAGCAACAGAGTGGAACATCGGCATCAATTCGTTAACCAGCGATGGAGATATCACGGTGGGTATTCAACGGACAGGATACAGTGTTCTTGCAGATGCCGTGTGTGAATTAGCGGTAAGCGCTGCAGGTGGATGGAGCAGTACCTACTATGTTGACGTAGCGTACTCTGATTTTGCACCTGTAATATTGATTGAAAATCCGGGTGAAATTGAGAAGGATGAAAAAATCACTGCGGTACTTTCCTGTTCTGTTCCATTTGATGTTGATGATGACCCAGAGGACGATACAGCAACTACATTCTACAAACCTGAGAGTCTACTGAGCGTTTCATCGAGTGATGTTGAGTGGATCTTCGGCAGTGCCATTGTCGTTATGGCCATCGCATGGCTATCGGGGATCATACGGCCACGTCAAGGGGTAACACCACCTCAAGCACTCGCAACTAAAACGGAGATTAAGGCGTCCAAGAAAGAGGAACCCGATGAGGAGATTGATGACATTCAACTTGAGATGGACGGCACGGAGGAAGAAGAAATCTCGGTGGAATTTAGTCAACATGACACCCTACCGGTTGATGATGTGACATCCACAATTGAAATCATCGAAACTGAAGATGCTACCACAGAATCGAACCCGTCTGCAAGTGGTCGTCTCGCTTCTATGCGGGATGAACTTGGTGAAAACGACGTTGAAGAGCGTGAAGGTTCAATTAAGGATCGGATGGACCAATTCTTTGGTCGATGAAGTTCGCATGAGAAGGTATTATTCACACGCCGCAGTCGCCAACACATGGACGAGTCCGCCCTTTCATCAACATCTCCATTTTTCACCCTGGACGCATTTAATGGTCGATGGGCATCGAACCTTGTGACTGCAGTAGAAGACGCACAGGCAGGAAATAAGACCACTTGGGAGAATTACATTATTCAGCATGAAGAGGTTGCAGACAGACTCAAGTCTCAGGGCATTGAACAGCCACAATCCTATGACACGATTCAATGGGATTCTGCAACTCTTTTGTTCACAGTTTGTGTCGAAATTACTGGTGATGGTCGACCACTGCCACTGGGAGACCGGTTGAATCGTGAGCGATTTGGTCGCTTCCCTTATGGAAACGGCTCTGCACTCAACTATCTGCTCGAGTATATTCGTCCGAATCGAAGTATTACAGATAATGACGGCCAGGACATCTATGATTCAATCATAGAAGATTTACAGATGCTCACTGCGGGATGCACTGAAGAATTTCGCGGGCACAGCCTGTTTGAATCAGGATTCGGCGGTATGTGTATCCAAGGTTTCCTTTCAAGCGAACAAGTCAGAACATTGAGAAAGAACCTTGCTACGAGAACCTGGACTGCATCGTATGAAGAGCCGCTTGATGGAGGTGTTGCAGATGTTGCAAAACACTTCATCACGTTACTGAAAGCTGCAGAGCGGAGACAAGTTGGTGTTGTCCTTCGTTCACATTCCTAATTCAGAACGTCTGAGAGGTTAACCTCTCATACATTGAAGCATAAAGTGCTGCAGTTTCATCAATGACTGATTGGGGAAGAGCAGGAATTGGTGGCTCATCCGTACCAGCATCACGAGCCGCTTTGAGATCAATTTGATGGCCGGTCCCGATGTAGTGGGAACGAACGAATTCTTTGCTCAATTCGATGCATTCTCCATTGCCGTATGCTTCAGCATCCCACCATCGGTCTTCGTCAAGAGTTCCAAAGGTGTCAACGAGTACGACTTCT
>JAKMFY010000246.1 GCA_022425185.1 Candidatus Poseidoniaceae archaeon
CACCTCGTTATGGTGGAGCAGTTATCGGTGGTATAAACGATAACATCTCTGGTGCTTACCTCCTTTCACGCCCTGGAACAACCGTTCTCAAGTCCCACGGTCTTGAAATGCTCGGAAGTATCGACTATACTGGCAAATTACCTGAAATTATCAAAGACGAAAATGGAAAGGATGCGTTCAGAGGTCACGACCTGATTTCTCTGATCATTCCAGACAACATCAACCTGCACTTCATGTCCAGAAGTCGCGATGAAGTTCACGTCCGCAACGGAAACGTAACGGGTACACTTGACAAGCGTGCAATTGGTGCTGAAGATGGTCGTTTGTTGGACGCTATTGTGCAAACAAATGGTTCCGAAAAGGGAGCGCAATTCCTAAACGAATTCACACGACTCTCCATTGCTGCTTGTACATCTCTTGGATTTACAACTGGTATTGATGACGAAGATTTGACCGCCGATGCGCTCGATGCTATTCATGCAGCAAACGCAGAAGCTGGAGAACTTGTTAACAAAGAACTTGCACACTTTGAATCCGCTAAGGGAGATCCTCGAAAGTACGAACCTCGTGCTGGCCGAACAATGCGTGAAACTCTTGAAGAGAACATCATGGTTATGCTCGATGAAGGAAAGCAAGCTGCTGGTGACGTGGCTAAGAATGAGTTGAATCAATCCGGTTCAACCAATGCTGCAGTTAACATGGCAATATCTGGTGCTCGTGGTTCAATGGATAACCTGAACATGATGGCTGGTTCGATTGGACAAGCAAAGGTTCGTGGTAAGCGTCTCGAACGTGGATACGATGACCGTGTTCTTCCCCACTTCAAGCGTGGAGGCCGTGGTGCAGAAGACCGTGGATTCATCTCCGGTTCTTTCAAGCGTGGACTTGAACCAACAGAGTTCTTCATGCTCTCTGTTTCAGGAAGAGAATCCCTGGTTGATACAGCGGTTCGTACTTCCAAGTCTGGATATATGCAACGCCGTTTGATTAACGCAATGGATGATTTGAAGGTCTTCAATGACGATATGCTCTCAGTTCGAAATACTGCAAACCGTATCATTCAATTTTCCTATGGTGAAGATGGAATTGATCCAAGCCGTGGTGTCCATGGATCTGCTTTCAACATCGATGTTATCATCGATGGTGCTCTTGGTACTGATGGAGTAACAGTCGTTACTCGTGAAAGTCTAGAGCGTGAAGAGCGTGAAGAGGATCTTGGTGCATGGGACGACGAGTCTACCGAGGTCGATTACGATGGAGGTGGCAACTGATGGTCGTTAAGAGCGCAACCAAGAAGAAGCTCATGGATTTGGGCATTGCAGAAAACTTTGCTCACACATTAGCAAACGACCGAAAGTGGGACGATGTAAAAATTCTCACTGCTCAAGAAATCGCTCAGATTTGTGAGACTGATTCAGAAACATCAGCCACAATTCGTGGAACAATTGATGGGGCCATGAAGAAGAACCGTGCAAGCGGCTCTGAAGCGACAGGACCTGTTACTCAAGTTCGTAAGATGCGTGCTAGAGGAACTCGTACACGTTCTCGTGCAAAGACTGCAGTTGATCTCGATATCTACAACGTTGAAAAGAAACTCCGTTCTTTTGATGATGAACTTGCAGATGACAAGGTCTTCCAAGCACTTCATGCAGCAGTTGATGATATGGGTACTAACCGCTTCAGCGGTAAAATCATTCACGACATGACTCTTGCAATCCACAAGCGTGGACTAAAGAAATTGACGAAGAAGCAAGCCGCTGCTGTAATCAACGACGCATCCAATGCTCTGGACAAAGCCAGTATCGATCCATTCGAAGCTGCAGGAATCATTACTGCTCAATCCATTGGAGAGCCTGGTACACAGATGACCATGCGTACGTTCCACTATGCGGGTGTCGCAACTGTCAACGTCACTCAAGGTCTACCTCGTATCATTGAGATTGTAGATGCTCGTAAGGTTCCAAGTACGCCTACAATGATCATCCGTCTAATGCCTGACAAGAATACTCCTGAAGAAGCACAGAAACTTGCTGCTTCTCTGGAAATTACAACGACTGCAAACATTGCTCAAATCGAGACCGACGTTGCTCAACGACGACTTGTTCTCAAACTGAACAAAGGTAATCTCAAGCAAAAGAACATGACTGGAATGGAAGTCAAGGACAAACTTGAGCGAGCACTTCGTCTCTTTGTACAAGCCGATAAGGAAAAGAATCCAGGTACACTTACCATCATTCCTGGTGTTCATAATGAAGAAGATCTTGCGGAATTGCAAGACAATCCTCCTTCCTATACCATGCTTCTACAACTCGAAGAAAAGATTCGTGACATGCGTCTGAAGGGTATCCCGAGCATCGAGCGTGCAAACGTGCAATACGATGACAAAGCTGGTGAATACTACCTCTCAACCATAGGTTCAAATCTATCACGAGTAAGTGAAATTGAATCGATTGATCGTTCACGAACCTACACGAACAACATTATCGAGATTTTCAACTATCTTGGTATTGAATCCGCTCGTCAAGCAATCATTAACGAACTTGAAGCAACTCTGCTCAGTGCTCGTCTTGAAGTCGACGTACGCCACCTTCTCATGGTTGCAGACGTCATGACCTCTGAAGGTGAAGTACGTGCGATTGGCCGACACGGTGTTTCAGGAACCAAGCACAGTATTCTTGCCCGTGCTGCTTTCGAAGTTACTGTCAACCACTTGCTTAAAGCGGGTATCATTGGTGAAACAGACCGTCTCACTGGTGTTGCAGAGAACATTATCGTTGGACAACCAATTTCCCTGGGAACAGGTAGTGTTGAGTTGTTCTACATCCCTGAAGAATGATTTCAACCATGAGAAACACATGTGGAGAATGGAGGAAGTAAAATGGATCTAAGCCGACAATTAAAGACAGCAATAACAACTGGTAGCCTACTATTTGGACAACGACAAACGCTCGCTGCTTGTGCACGAGGGGATGCAAGATTGGTAGTCATTGCTGCCAATTGCCCACCAAAATACATCGACGATCTTCGAGCAAAACATCCTGAAGTGACAGTGCATCAAGCACATATCGTCAATCGTGACCTTGGTGTTGCATGTGGTAAGCCATTCAGTATCTCAACACTCTGCATCATCGATGCAGGTGACAGTGAATTGCTTCAACTTGATGACAATATGTCTTGATTTGTTTACTCGACAAATGAAAGGCTTGATGTCTGTAAAGGACATGGGTTGAACATGCGCACGCATTTTAATGCAGCAACAGCCCTACTTTTGACAGCCCTGATGCTGACATCGCTTTTTGCAATTCAACAACCAGCTCCGGTTGAAGAGTTAGAAGAAGAATCGAATCCCAATGAACCCCTCTTCACTTCAGGTCGCTCTTCAAGTGCTTCTATTCTCGCCTCTGGAAGTGGTGCAAATAACGAATTTGGAGACCACATTGAGGCTCTCCCTATGGGTGGATGGGTTATTGGTTCAGAATTCAATTCAACACTTACTTATGGAACAAAAACACTCAATCCAACATCTCCTTATCGCCAAAATAACGGGCTTGGAGAGTTCTTCCTTGGTATCATGAACGAGCAGGGTGTTTGGACAAATCTTGTCGGTGCTGATCATAACTACGGAAGTGGCGGGCTTTCATTCATATCAGATGTTACAATCGGAATGGCAGGAGAAATCTTTGTTTCAGGATACTTCTATGGTGAAATTGCCTTTGGCCCTCCTAACCCGAATACATTGATTTCAAACACAAATTCTGGTTTCCATTTTGAAGGATTCATTGCTAAAGCGGATCCAACAGGTAACTGGATGTGGGCAAAAGGATTCAGCACGTTAGTTAATGGAACCGGAGAGAATAGTCGTACGACGAGCATACAAGTCGATATGATGGGTGATCTATTCGTTACTGGAACATTCCAAGGAGAAACTGATTTTGGTGGCATGAGTCTTAATGCTACAACTCAAGACGTCTACGTTGCAAAATATGACGGAAATCAAGGTACTCTTAGTTGGGTCATCTATGGTGGGGGCATTGGTACAGACAGTGTTTTCGATATGGCGATTACTCCATCAAATGGAGTCAAATTAGCAACTGCAACCAACAGTATTTCTCAATGGGGCACAAGTAATTACGTTGCAGTAGGAATCGCAGATGCAGTTATCGTTGAAATCGACGCTAATGCTGTAGTCTTGGGCATAACCGGAATGGGGACACCCAATCAAGAAACTCTTGTCTTGCAGATGAGAATTGATGGAAGTGGTGATACCTATCTTTCAGGAACTTTCGGAGGAACTCTATCAAGCAGTGGTTGGACAGCAACGGCTGCTTACGGTGGAAATGATATTTTCATTGCTAAGAGTGCGTCAAATCAAGCAAATAGTTGGGCAACTGTTTCGGGCACGAGTTCAACAGATCAACCTCAAGGGCTTGCGATCACTTCAAATGGTGGAGTTGTCTTTGGTGGTTTCCTCACTTCCACGTTTTATGCTGGATCGAAATCACTCTCAAATCAGAATGTAGACGGATTCGCCGTAGGCCTTTCACCCAATGGCGCAGTTGATTGGATCGAGCGTATTGGTGGCTCAGGATATGATTACGTATTCTCCATGGCATCAAACAATTCTGATTATGTTGGGTTGGCAGGGTCATTCACGGGCTCTATGACCCACAAAGGTAAACAAATTTCTTCTGGAGGAAATTATGACATTTATTCTTGGATCTTTGATCCTTCATCTCTCAAAGATACAGACGGTGATGGAGTTTTAGATTCAGCTCCTGATAATTGTCCAACTGTTCCTAATTCCGATCAAGCAAACACAGATGGTGATTCACAAGGAGATGCTTGTGATTCAGATGATGATAATGACGGATTGACTGATAACTTCCCAGATAATTGTCCTCGTGGCGGTGAATTCAATTGGACCAGTTCCAGAGATTTCAACGATCCTGCTTCTTCAACAGATTGGGACAATGATGGATGTAAAGATGATTCAACCGAAGATACTGATGACGACAATGATGGAGTTGCTGATGGAGTGGATGCATGCCCGAGAACAAGTTATGCGCCTCCTCGGCCAACATGGATTTCCGATTCGGCAAC
>JAKMFY010000261.1 GCA_022425185.1 Candidatus Poseidoniaceae archaeon
CTATGGAAGAGACCCTGCTCTTCGACCAGACATCTGGGGTAAGGTCGGTAATTCGGGAGTAAGTATTGCAACGTGTGATGATGCTAAGCGACTTTACTCTGGTTTCGATTTATGTGATCCGAACACATCTGTTTCAATGACCATCAATGGCCCTGCTCCAATTATTCTTGCGTTCTTCCTCAATGCTGCTATCGATCAACAAATCGAGAAACATCTTGCTGAGAAGGGAGAAGCGCTTGTACCACTCGATGTTGCATATCGTGGAGAACTTCCTGAAGGGCACGATGGATTTGGTCTAGGAACCGTAGGCCGAAAAGGTGACGAACTTGTTGACGCTGAAACCTATGCTGAAATTAAGGCTCGAACACTCTCTACTGTTCGTGGGACTGTACAGGCAGATATTCTCAAGGAAGATCAAGCACAGAACACATGTATTTTTTCTACACCGTTTGCCTTGAAACTCATGGGCGATGTCCAACAATACTACATTGACCATAATGTTCGTAATCACTACTCAGTATCCATCAGTGGCTATCACATCGCAGAAGCAGGCGCTAATCCAATCACGCAACTTG
Source organism: Candidatus Poseidoniaceae archaeon (assembly GCA_022425185.1). Taxonomy (GTDB): domain Archaea; phylum Thermoplasmatota; class Poseidoniia; order Poseidoniales; family Poseidoniaceae; genus MGIIa-L2. Next base: position 576 of record JAKMFY010000261.1, read on the forward strand.
CACTAACGCTCGCAAATGGATTCACGTATGTCGAATACTATCGAAGTCGAGGCATGGATATCGACAAGTTTGCACCAAATCTTTCTTTCTTCTTTAGCAATGGACTTGACCCTGAATACACAGTCATCGGACGTGTTGCACGTCGTATATGGGCCGTAACTATGCGTGAATTGTATGGAGCGAACGAACGATCGCAGAAGCTCAAGTATCACATTCAAACCTCTGGCCGTTCACTTCACGCACAAGAGATTGACTTCAACGATATTCGAACAACATTACAAGCACTTCTCGCAATCCAAGACAATGCGAACTCATTGCATACCAATGCATACGATGAAGCGATCACAACGCCAACAGAAGAATCAGTTCGTCGTGCTCTCGCAATCCAACTCATTGTCAACAAGGAGTCAGGGTGGACCAAGACAGAGAATCCACTTCAAGGAGCCTTCATCGTTGATGAACTCACAGACCTTGTAGAAGCAGCAGTCCTCGAAGAATTCGAAGCCATCTCTCGGCGTGGCGGTGTTCTTGGTGCAATGGAAACCATGTACCAACGTGGTAAGATTCAGGACGAATCGATGTATTACGAACACCTCAAGCACGATGGAACACTTCCAATCATCGGCGTCAACACATTCCAAAATCCAAATGCACAAGTCTTTGATGAATCAAGTGCAGATGACTTCGAAATGGAACTTGCACGAGCAACTCCTGATGAAAAGCAAGCCTGTCTTGAGAGAACTGAAGATCGTCAAACCAAAGAAGGGGATGCAACACAGAAAGCACTCTTACAACTTCAAGAAGTTGCACGAAGTGGTGGAAACGTCTTCGATGAACTGATGGAAACGGTCAAGGTTGCAAGCCTTGGACAAATCACTGATGCATTGTTCCGTGTCGGCGGTCAGTACAGAAGAAACATGTAATGTTGTCATAATTGGCAATTGAGCGACTTAATATGTCTAAAGTGTTAATTCCTGATTATGGAAAATATATTGCATTGTATTGACAAAATAAAGAAACATTCATAACCTTTAATGTAGATTTATGAACATGGCAAAAACAAACAAGACGAACGCTGACCAAAATGCTTCGTTCCTCAGAGCCTTATCTAAGACGATGAAACAGAACAAATTCACAACCCTGTTTGCAAGGGCTACGGCTGAAGCCAATTCAGAACACGATCCTTGGGACGGTGGGTATACCTTCTTCATACTGTGAAAGGTATCAATACTGAGAGTCATCAGCGCAAATCATGGAAATCGCTTGGGAGGCCTTACTTGCTGCCAGTACGGTTTTCTTTCTAGGTGCTATATCACCGGGCCCAAGTTTACTCATGGTCATCCGTAACACCATCGTTGGGGGTCGACGAAGAGGTGTTATGTGTGCAATAGGTCATGGCCTTGGGTTTGGACTCTATGCTGGTATTGCAATTTTT
>JAKMFY010000021.1 GCA_022425185.1 Candidatus Poseidoniaceae archaeon
CATTTACCACAGAGTCCAAGATGAAGAATCGCATCCCATTCTCTTGATTCCAGCTGATCTTTTGTCCAAATGGAACCCTCGGCATCAACAGTCAATATTTTCTTTTCAATCGAAATCTCACTTCCCCCGGGACCAAAGGGGTTTCTAACTGGAAGAACCGTAGGCATTGAATTCACCAACTTCTCAGAGATATTCTCAAGATGTTCTCCAAAAGGCATGAACCCTGTAAGTAAGACTCTCGGCATGGCTAAGCCTAACATCGAATGTTCTTGATTCTGATGCAAAGTTGGCAACAGATTCACAAACCAATGGTTCTACCAAGGTATGAAGCCTATGAGTTCTACGACTCAATCTAAACTAGCGCCATTACGATTGGTACGTGAAATTTGGAGAGAAATATTCCTTGGCGTTGGGATGTGGGGTGCTTTCCGTCCCATCTTTGCAGCCATATTGGCCGCAATCCCTGGACTTTTCCTAGGACAACACTTCAACAGAAAACATCGAAGGGCATTTGATTGGACCTTACTTCAAATCCCTTTAGCACTGACAATTGTTCTTTATGTCCCACTTTGGCTGTGGTCAATTTATGATGCATGGAGAGACGCAACAGTCATCGTAGCTGATTCAAAAAAGAATCAGGGACGCCATAATTGATCAGTCGTTGAAATCTCTCCAGACTTCATTCCTTCTAGATCTGCTAAATCATCTTCATCGAATTCACTAGGTAAATCTCCAGAAAAGAATGCTCCTAAACTCTGTGATTCCACTGCCCAATACATCACAGATTCATCATTATTGGAATGACCTGGATGGTCTGCATCCTCATGGTCAGCAGGTGAAGTATAAACGAGATTAACAAGACCTAGAAGATGACCAAATTCATGAATCATGACACTGTTTTCTACTTCCTCAGAGGATGGTCGATTAAACAAACCATTAGCATCATCAATTGAATCACCAAACAATGCTATCGTAGATGCATCAACAGCGACACCTAAGACACTATCATCTGAATAAGTGCCTTGGGGCATGATAACATGCCAACGAAGTGTAGAGCCACTTTGTGGAGATTCTTCCATAGTATCATGAGCGACGGAGCGCACCAAATCGGCATTCCAAGAAGACGTCTCCGAGAACGTATGCTCGTTCAAACTCATAGAGATGCCATCTGGTTTGTCACATACTTGTTCAAGTCGTTGTTTCAATAAAGAGATAGTACTGCTTTCTGGAGCATAACCAGGTGCATAATCGATTTCGACAACCATTTTCGAGTAGGTGTCACTTCGCAGACAAGCCAGTGTCAAACCTCCAACATTACCCCAGGATTCTCCATTAATAGCATCAGATATCTCATCTAAACAGCCTGCCATTGGCACTGTAACAAGAAGAGATGCCAAGAGAATTCCGAGCAGAGATTGCTTCCTCATAGTGCTGCCTCTCCTAAGTTCTTCTTGAATGTCATCATATCACCACTCCTCGGGCAAATCAATCGGGGAAAAGAGTTGGCCAGGACCATTAGCATCCGCAAGTTGTTGCCGTACCAGTTGTTCCCAAGAACGTAAAGCAAGTATCCCTTCAATAAGATTTAGCTCAGTCTCAATGAGCGTTACTCGTATAAGTGTTGAAAGAATATCCATTCGGTCTTGATCTACGATCTTCAGAACTTTTTCCACATCAAATGCTATTTGAGAATCTATTGTTTCATCTGGCGATGTGATTGACCAAGGATTCGCAACGTTCTCGCTAATTTGCCCCCCATTCTGAGAAACGTGTTCGTTCAATGATGTCATCATTCCTTGAATGTGATGTTGTAAAACAAGCGCTACTTCAACAACGGGCATCGTCAATTGGCCAATCAGATTCACCATACGCTCTTGCAATGTGACCATCGCATCCGTTTCAGACATAAGAACGCCTCACTGATTAAGTGAATCGATGTATTGCCAACCGAAGTGGTTCCACTGTTCCTCAGTCCAGCCAGAAGGCAGCCCTGTTGGAGGAACAGGTGCAATTCCTCTAGGGTCACTTGTTTCACTTACTGTTGCTGAAGTAGATGCTTGTGCAACGACAGTTGGTTGCTGTAGTGGCTGTGGGATTGGTTGAGGGACTGGTGGTACTGTAATTTGAGGTACGGTTTTCATTTCCATATCTTCCACAACAACATCCGTTTGGTCCGCCTCCAGTTCTTCATCGCCATATTTCATCTTTCGATACATAACAAGCATCCACAAGAAAGCAGATAGGGAGGCAATCGCAACGAGATACATAAAGATTGCAAATTGACTGTCGCTAGCTTGTTCAGCAAGTGCATCACCGTCTCGAACGGTTTCTTTCTTTACGATGAGAGGGTCAACAGTCATTCGATCCATTTCAACTCCATCAACGGTGACGAGTAGTCGGTATTCTTGAGATTCACCAGGACCAACTTCCGCAATCACCGGCAAAGAAACAGATGCGGTTAAGCCAGCAGCAACAGGAATTGTCGTGTTGGACTCTGGGTTCCAATTACCACCTTCAACAAGTCGTTGAAGAATAAAGGAAAGTTCTCCTTTACCACCTTGGTTGGCTACACGTATCTCCAATTCAGAAGAGGAACCTTGCACAGGGCTTGGATTGCTCCATTGAATTGATGTATCTTCGTTATTGAATGATATACTTGGACCAAGAAGTGCTAATGGCCATGAGGCAAAGGGTTCTGCAACATTGTTGTTCGATGTGTCAAAGGGATTTCCAGAAGCATCTGAACCTGATACCCAAATATCAACGACATATGATGGCAAGAGAGTGGTTGCCCCCATGTCAGTCAAGTCAATGTTTCCGGTCCAGAAAAACTGATCGCCAAATGGAAGTGTCTCCGGAAGAACTGACGCTCCGCGTGAAATCTCTGCCTCACCTGCACGTATTCTGTAATGAAGAATAGCGGGTCTGTCCAAGTCAAATCCATTATCATCAATCGTTTCAAGCATAACGAGTAGAGAGTTCGCTTCTCCAATCGAAATCGGTGAACCTGCTGGCACTTCATTCAACATGACAGTCTGAATGGTCGGGTTTGAACTATCAACGGCCAATCTTACCCTTGGGAGAGGATCAGTTTCATCCATCGCCAAACCAGGTAAATCCGCTAATTGTAGACGGAAATCAAGATGCCCACTATTTACTGATGGGACCAAGAGATCGAGACTGAATTCTCCGTTGGATCGGGGTGAAGTTTTCCAAACGTGATCAAAGTCTCCAAAAACAACATCAAACGCGCCAGGTGGTGCTGGAGTTTCGTCTTCGCTGAACAAAACTCGTCCAGTTACACGAAGGGCCTGTCCAGAACCGATCAGTGTTTCTTCAATTTCATCATTGTAATGATTTGTTCCGTCTCTAAGTTCTACTGCCTTGATGTGCCCTGCTTCAGTATCAAATCTGAAGTCGTTATCGAGACTCCAAGCATTGTTTCCAAGACCTGAAACCTTTGTGAAACAAGGGGTATCTTCTCCTTCGTTACAGGGCTTATCAGTCACACGGAGAACAGGAACAAAGAGTGTTTCCCCGTCGGTATCGAAGGATTCTGGGAACGACCAGGTCAATTGGAATCTCGCACGAATCAGGAGTTGACTTGCATTTCCTTCAAATGTTGAAATCTCAGAATATAGGTT
>JAKMFY010000034.1 GCA_022425185.1 Candidatus Poseidoniaceae archaeon
ATATGCCCCACATGTGTTAGAGATTCGGCTGAAACCTTGTCTGGCGTGTCTTCATGAGTATGCCAATATCCACCCCATTTCGTTGCATTTGGGCCGAAGCGAATATCGATGAGATCGATAGCGGGAATTCCCACTTCGAGCATTGGGACATGATCATCGATGACGCCGTCGAGTTCGTTCACATTGACAATATCTATTCCAAGACTGCCGTCGCATGCCGTAACATCTTTCACTAATCCCAAAGAAGAGGCTAAGCCATCCACTGCGTCCCAGAGCCTATCGGTCTCTGATAAGCCTACCTTAGGAGGATAAACTCGGTTAATTTGCAAATCAGCATCGCCTATCATATCAACAAGAAGAAAGGCATGTATGGAATCAATTTCCTCTTGAGTACGGTCTTGTGCCCAAGCTTTTGCACCGAGCATCTCAGGGACGACTCCTTGGTCCTCCGCATCAGTGAGTAAAATCCAGACCTCATGTTCGAGCCCAAGCATTGGCACTATTCTCGCCAATTCAGAAAGAACTGCGACTCCACTTGCTCCGTCATTTGCTCCAGGAATCGGTTCATCGGTTCGATTTGCATCATCATCACGTTCTGCACGATCCCTTGAGTCATAATGTGCAGCAAGGACGACAACTGGCAAATCGGTCTCGTTGCTCTCTGGAGTGTAGATTCCGTGCAGATTGGTTAGATTCGTGTCTAAGTAAGGATGTATGTCGAGTGTCCAATTCCACGCAGTATTGTTTTCGATGAAAGAGTTCAAGAGGGCGCTCGAAGCGTTACTCCCGGGTAGTCTCGGTCCAAGTCCGACTTGAAACGAGACAGATTGGTTCGCAGCCAATCCATCAAATTCGAGAGATTCAATGCCCTCGCAATTCAATCTATCTGTTTCAAGATCCTCGATTTCATCTGCGTTAACAGGGTTGAGCATCGAGATTAGCAGTACTAAAAGAAACGAAATTGCAATGTATTTGGCTGGCATTATGATGATGCCACGAACGCGGGGTATTAAATACCTCATTTTCATACATCAGATTGTGATGCAGCATCACAAATCATGGTGATTTTCTAATGTCTGAACGACGCTCCACTAAAGCCATCCTTCTTGTTGTACTTATGTTGGCCTCTGTTGCAGGCCAAGCTGCAGCGAATGAACAAGACGAATCACCTTCTGAAATTGAAGAAGACATGGGAGTTGTTTATGGCGATCTGTCCTTGTTTGATGCCTCTCAGGGTTCAGAATACCTGTTGATAGAAGAGGATGTCCCTGTTGTATCTGCAACCTCTTTCATCAAACAAGCTTGGATTGAAGAAGGACGTCCAGGGGTCGATACTATCGAATATCGTCCTTCTATGGGTCGGTCCACTTGTACTCAACACGTTGTTGGAGATACCTTGACAGTGCCAATCTCTGGGGGTTCAACCAATGTCTATGTTGCTAAAACCACCGCTACTGTCGCTTTCTTGGTACAATCTGGAAGGACGCTTTCTTCCACAGTCTTACAAAATCTTGCATCGACATGGGATCAGACCATATATCCTACAATGACGACTTATTTCGGCAAAGATTACGGAGATGGAAGAGGCCTATCGCCTCCTGACAACGACAATAATTGCCAAGTTGAGATTGTTATCTATGATATTGACGGAGCCTACAACATCGGAGGCTACTTCTCTCCAGGAACTGCACCAACTCGGGATGTTGTCTATGTTGATTTTGCTGACATCACTCTAAATTGGGGGAAGTCGATTATTGCACACGAACTCCAACATCTTCTACACAACGCCCAAGATCCGTATGAAAACCTCTGGATTGATGAAGGAAACGCAGATGTAGCAATTTATCTCTGCTTTGGAGCCGACAGCACGCTTGCAGGTCATCTCAATGGTTGGACTCAATCGTCTGGTTTGAGTGTACGATGGTGGAATCAAAGAAACGCCGATTATGGTGCAGGATTCATGTTTACCATGTACTTAGCCGATCATTTAGGAGGCGGGCCAGCAATACGTCAACTTGTTCAAGATTCAGCGACAGGTGGTTTGGGGGTTCAAAATTTAGCACTCTCGCCGGTGTCAGGACAAACTGGAAAAATTGGTCGAACGATGGGTGAAATATTTGCAAACTTTTCCATTGCCGCCACCATTGATTCTGATCAAGGGATTTATGGATATTCCAATTTGGTTCTCAATCCGACTTGTGGAGGCAGTACATTCTGCCGCATTCAGTCTGCTGATACCAACTCCGATTGGGCTACTCCTTGGAGTTCAACCGGCCATACGATGGAAGGCTGGGGTATTCGTTCGTTCAAATTTACACCGGGATCATCATCACCTGCGCCTCTAACGCTCAGAGTCACATCGGACGTATCGAACTTTGACGGTGTGCTCGTATACAAATCGACGGCAGACGGTCTTTGGTCCGTCCAAGATTTAGATTTCTCAAATAACGTCGCAACTGGCTTGATTCAAGGGTTTGGTAATCTTACAGATGAGGTTCACGCTATCGTTTGGTACGCAAGCACCATCGGAGATTGTGATTACACCTCTTGTGGACCATCATATCCTCAAGGTACAATCGATATTGAGGCAGCTCGAATTACATCACCTGCGACCATGATTCTCAATGGAACGACACTAAGCGACCGTGATGGAGATGGCATTGATGATACCGTACAAGCAAACTACTCAATTTTATCAAATGCGTTTTTTGAGGACCTTGATGTAGAAATAGCCGTTCGTGACAGTAACGGAACAATTGTGGATTCGACATCTACACGAGTTCAAGCAGGAGGCGGAGTCTATGTCCCAGAAGATACATACTTTACTGCTCGCAAATCTGACCTTTACACACTCGAATTTACTATGAAGAATATGCTGGGAGCAGTTTTGGACACAGAAACGACATCTCCTCAATCTTTAGGAAACATGGCTCCAGTCGCCAATGGTTCGATATCTACGAACAGCAGTCAAACATACGAGAAGATTCAATTTACAGGAGATGGATTTGACGCATGGGGTCTTTCGCTAGATAATAATACTCTTCCATACTTCGATGCTCCAGTCGCTTACGCTTGGGATTTCGGGGACAATATCACCTCTGGCCTGCGCTCACCTCTACGATCCTTCTCACAGGTGGGAGAATACAACACGACTCTACGAATTATGGATATTGGAGGTACATGGTCGGATATTGATGTAAATGTTGTGAACATTACCGATGAT
>JAKMFY010000063.1 GCA_022425185.1 Candidatus Poseidoniaceae archaeon
TCCCAAAGCCATCCAGGATGCTGTCCTGAAGCTGAAGGTGCTTCGGATTGAGGCACCTGTTGTTGAACGACTTGCTGGTCTGGTTGCACTGCCGGCAATTCAACAGTATCCTTTCGCCCCCATGCATAAGGGTCTTCTTTAGCCTCAGGGTCTTCTTCAACTCCAAATGTTTCGTCGTCAATATCTTCGAGTTCGATGAAGAAGTAACCCACTGCACCGAGCAATACGAGGGCTGCAATAACCAATCCGATAATCAGGAATAAATTCCCATCTTCATCTTCAGCACCAACAGCGACATTGAATGAAGTAGGGTCATTTGTACCACCAAAGGTCTGCCCATCCATCTCAAACTTGATTTTACTTGAGGCATCATTCATGTCTTGTTGTGTAAGTTCCATTGACCAAATTCCATTTTCGCCAACAAGAACTGACTTGATGAACGATGAACTTGAAATCGATCGTGCTTCAATTCGACTTCCAGGCAATCCAGTACCTTCGAAAACAGCGGGATTGTCTGAGGTTACTGCCTCACCAACATCTATTCGTTGAGCATTGAATTCAATGGGCTTAACCAAGAAAGTAACTCCTTCAGAGAATACTATTGAATCCTGTTTATCAGTAACGACGAACCGTACGTTTTCTAACGTCCAAGAGGATATTTCTTCATCTGTTCGGGATGATGCTGGGTCGTATCGAGCGACTCCTTCACCATCAATGATGACGTATACTGGATGGAAGTCGTCTGCAGAGTCAGTTGCATCATCTACGAAATCAATGCTCAATTCGCTGAAATCACCATCGGGGTCTGAAAAGAACTGTTTCAAGTCAATTGCTGCACCAGAACCGCATTGATTCTCAGAAGAAGATCCTACGACACAGAATATGGTTACAGTACTCTTCCAATCGGTTCTATCGAATTGCGGTGGGATGTTGTTTTCATCCGTTGGTTTATCAATCGTGATTCGAACAACGTCTGAGATTGAGTAATCCTCCCCGTCGTATGCCTTGACGCTAATCTCATATTGGCCTTGATGGTCAAGTTTACTTGTGTCCCATACTGCAGACCATGAATAACCAGGTCCAGTCTTTGTAAATTGAGTAACTGGCCCTGGACCATTGTTGAGTATCAATCCACTTGCAAGATCTGTAATCGTGATTTCTACACGAGTGATTGTTCCGTCAGCACCATCGCTTGCAAATCCTATCAAGGTCGTGTTTGAAGCTGCTCGAACGGTTTCAGTTCCATCTGGTTCTAATAAGTCTACAACCGGAATGATATTGTCGTTCACTACGATTACAGATCTGGTTTGAATAACACAAATATCTTGCGTATCATCACAGTAATCACTGTCGCTTGCCCAAACTTCGAAATCATATTCTCCAGATTCGAGTTCATCGAAATTCCACTGATAAGCCCATGCTACTGAACCATTGATGGCAAAGTGAGAACTGTATCCGTTAGGACCACTTACATCAAACCAGATATCTTGGATATCTGATCCCCAAGTACCTGAATAGGGATCAGAGGCTGTCCCTGTAAAGAGAATTTTACCGTTTGTGTGTGTTGAACCATCGAGAGGTTCGTTGAGGTATAATGTTGGAGGTACAAGGTTGAGTTTGAATTTACGTACTTCAACTGGGGAGTAATCAAGACCATCGTATGAGCGAATTCTGAATGTAACATCGCTTTCTCCTTCAGGATGTGCGGAAAGATCCCATTCAAAAGACCAAGATTTGAATGGATGGTTATCTTTTGTCAACTCCCCGTTTGCTCCAGAGGTGTCGACTGCATAGTACCAATCAGAACTGCCTGGAGGTTGAATTTCAACACGATTTACAAGACCGAATTGGGATTCATAAGCGAGGAAATCTGTTTGGCCACCTAATTGTCCGTCCCATGCTGAACCGGTTATCATTGCATTTATAGCAAACGAATCACCATCATATTGCTCAACAGTTACGCCAGGACGAAGATTGTCTAGATTAATGATATCGTCAACAGCTCCGCTCAAGACGAAATCAAAGTCTTTCTTACCCTTATTGAATTTGTACGCCTCAACAATGTAGAATGGAAGTTCTCTACCGTTGACACAATCTGTATCTGCATCATCAACAAAGGTGTCACCATCATTGTCATATCCATCAGAACATGTGTCTTCTGTGAGTACAACAGGGTTGCCTGTTCCGTCATCAGAACCTGGTACAACAACATCGGATTCACCTACGAAGTGATTCCAATTACGATCCAGTAAGAAGTCTGATGGGAGGGATACTTGTTGAGTAAATCCGAATTCATCTGTTGTTAGTTCATAGATAGGAAGGCCTGTCGCATCTTTGATGATGACTGTTGCACCAGCTACGTTACTGTTCTTGGCTTTCACTTGATAACGGACAAGTTCACCTTCTCTGACTTGAGAACCCCAAGCCGAGTTTTGGTTTTGAACGTGCACTTTCGTAGCGTCAAAGTTCTGAAGATCAGCAAAAGAGAAGACCGTTGAGTTGTTTACCAATTCAATAGCAAGCGGCATGTCTCGAGGAGGCATGATGCTTGTCTCTGGAAGCAACAAACATTCTGATTGAACGTATGGGCACTCTGCACCTTCCCAAGAGAGCATGACTGGGTGGGTGTAACCGCCCTGTGCGTCTGGGATGTATTCCGACTGAACTGTTACTCTTGATTCGGAGATGTTGTAAATTTGAGTTGCATTTGTCCAAGTGTTTCCAGAGAAGTAACCAATCGAACCAAACTTAGAGCCGTATTTGTTATCGAAATGGCTGATATTTGCAGCAAATTGACCTGCTTCGATTGTGTTATCTTGAACGTTGACAATTGAACCCTTTATTCGAATTCCATCTCCTGAGTTTCCTGTAACAGTGTTACCTACGATGGTTGCTGACGCCATAAAGATGTGAATTGCAGGGCATTGGAAATCTCCACCGTACATCCATACAGAGTTGCAAACACCAGTATTGTTGGCAACAAGGTTGTTTGCGATATATGCTCTGTTCGGAGATGGACTTGGATAGTTACTTCCGCTATCTTTGTAGAGATACTCTCCAATCTTGATCGGTTCTTTTGCAATGTCCGTAATGGTATTGTTCTCAAGAACTACATCAGAACTTCCGAAGACCCAGAAGCCGTTGAAACCAGTGATAGGACCAATCGTATTCTGATGCGCACTTACTGTGGAATCACGAATACCAAATCCAGAACCTTGTGCAGCCCCAGAAATTGTATTTCCTGTGGCGGAAATCTTTGCCCCGTCATATGCTGTGATACCGGCACCGTCTCCAGTGGTGATTTGATTGTTGTTGATGTATAGGGTGTGAGAGAAATCACCGGTCATTTTGAGGGAGTTCGTGTCAATACCATTGCATTTGATATCAAGTGTTGAATTGCCAAATGATCCTGATGAACCACGTAGGAAGACGCCCTGTGCATTGTCTTTGATATCGAGGTTCTCTAGCTCAATGAACGAATCTTCAGAATAAATCAAGCTGATTCCATCATCACAGGATGCATCTGCATCTCCCGTGAATTCGGAACCAGTGATGCTGAATTTAGAGAGAATACCAGCGCCTGCCCCGAATGCTTCTACACCAGGTCCGTTGTAACCTAGTCCGTCAATACCAAGAGTGAATGTGGAATCACGGATGGTTGGAGCAGCCAAATCAATGGCAATCACGTTTGTTGTATTG
>JAKMFY010000076.1 GCA_022425185.1 Candidatus Poseidoniaceae archaeon
AAAACCACCTGCCTGTGCCATCTGATCAATCAGAGACGTGGTTTGAGTTGCTTTGGAAAAATCGTAATCCTGAACGGGGATATCGAATTCGTCTGGGTCAATCGCCATACCTCATCGCCTCCGTTTCCCTTCATCAACCTTTCATGATGGACGGAGCGGCAATGATATCTCCAAATTCTCGAGTAAACGCTCAACAGAGCGTAAGGTGCCATGAACAGAAGGATGAGTGGTGTGGTCACCGATGTAATAGACTCCGGCATGAACCAATTCCATACGTTTTCTACCCTTTGCAGTAACCGAGCCTGATGGGAGTGCGTAATCCACGTGCGTTGTGCCTATGAGTTTCCAAGAGGCTGCATTTTGACCGAACCATTGTCCAAGTTCCTCATGAATAGCCTTCTGAACGGATTTCTTCTCATGGTCAGAAGCGATCTCGCCAACCACTGTTGCAACGACGAGGTGCTTACTCGAAGGATGCAACAGCGTTGGTACATGGACATGGAGAATGTTCTGATTCTCCTGTTCGTATTCTCGGTTGAGTAATAATCGAGATTTGTCGAGGGGTGATTGTTCTGCCTCAAAGACAAACGTAGCAGTCTGTTTACGCAGGATTTGTTGAGGATTTTCGAGCCAAGTATTTGCAATATGCTGCGGTACAGCTACAACAACAAGATCAGCACCTATCGTTTCTCCATTTTCAAGTTCGACTTCTGATGAGGAGACTGAACGAACCTTCGTGTCGTAACGAATCGTGTTTTCTTTCAGGTGAGATGCAAGTTGTTGAGGGACTGCTTGAATTCCATCTTTTGGCATCGTCATGCTTCCATGAGACATAGCAGCCCAGGTGAATGAAGCAAACGATGTGCGTTCTCGACGTTCATTATCAAGGGTAATTCCGGTGAAGAGTGGATGTAAGAACGTGTCTCTGAATGATGGACTGAAGCGCATGGACTCGAATCCCTTGTCGATTGATAGAGTGGGGTGATCCATTGCATATTCAAGGTCCTTTTTCTTGGATTTCAATCGCCAACGAAGCATCCGAAGAGAATTCCATGGTCCTGCAGTGAATAGAGATGGTAACATCAACAGAGGCGCTCGTAAGGGGTCACCAAGAGTCTGTAAACGACCACTTGAAGGAGTAATGAGACTTGTTGCAGGGTCCATCGGTTTGAGATTTAAGCGTTCAATATCCAACCATCTTCCAAGAGTTGGATAGGCTGTATGCAAGACATGGAATCCCTCATCGACGCTGTGTTTACCAAGTGTCGTTGTCTTCATCCGGCCACCAATACGGTCCGATGATTCGAGAAGTACGCATTCGTATCCATGTTGCTGAAGAGCCCACGTCGCTGCTATTCCAGCAAGTCCAGCGCCAACAACAACTGCCTTCACGTCCTTCCCTCAGGCTAAGACGTTGGCCATTCCACCATCAAGATGTAGGACTTGTCCTGTCAAATTGTCAGGCGCATCGGTAAGCAACCAGTACATGGCTGATGCAGCTTCTTCTTTCTTGTTGATTCGTTGTGTTGGAATCTTTTGTGCAGCGGTTTCTCGCATAGCATCGCTTGAGAGAATCTTGCTTGCCATCTTCGTATCAGTAAGCCCAGGGGCTACAGCATTGATTCTCAAACCACGACGAGCATATGTTGCTGCAGATGCACGAACCATTGCCTCAATACCGCCTTTAGCAGCAGCGATTGCCTCGTGATTGACCAATCCGAGAGAACCAGCTACGCTGGAAGAGAAGACCATACGTCCGCTTCCTTGTCGAAGCATTGCCTTGCCTGCGATGGATAAGGCGAGGAAGGCTGAAGTGAGGTTTGTAGTGATCACTTCCTCAAATGCGTCCTTGTTAAGTGCATGTGGAGGTCGGATGACAATAGATCCTACACAATGCAACAAACCGTTTATTTCACCATGTTCTTTCGCATCAGCGATGCATTGTTTCATGTCTTCTTCGCTTGTAGCGTCGCCGATCGTTACTGTGATTCCTCGAGAAGTTAGGGCCCCTTCATGATCGGCATTTCGAACGAGACAATGTACGTGGTGTCCATCA
>JAKMFY010000085.1 GCA_022425185.1 Candidatus Poseidoniaceae archaeon
TTGTCGTATCGATTGGGCTTGCCCTTCCGCCTTGAGCAAATGCTTCGGCTTGGTGTGACATTGAACCTGCCATTTCAGGATTGAGTACTTCATTTCTTAGTTGTTGTAAACCAGCGACTAAGGCTACGGAAAGAGCTGCCGAAGAGCCAAGTCCCGAGGCTGTAGGTACTGTGCCCCGGATTCGAATTTTTAGTGGTGGATGTTTTCCTTCGGGCCATAGATGATCTTTAAGAAACCGAATATGTGGGTGCTTTGAAAGATTCAATATCGCTCCATCAAGTCGCCAAGAGTCGAATTTAGTTTCCTCTTCGAGTTCGACGATCATTCGTTGATTGATGCTGCATGCGACCGCAGGCTGTCCGTAAACAACAGCATGCTCTCCGAAAAGAATACACTTTCCAGGAGCGCTCGCTTTCACCATGGTTCCTCCAGTTGTTTCACAATCATTAGGATTCGTATTGTTTCAATCGTTGGGTTGAAGGATTGAATGCACTTGGGTTGGAATATGATGGTCCATCCACTCGACGTTGACTACGCAGGAATCAGAGGGTATTACCTCCTTTTGATACTCGGAGGTGTGTCGATTGCTTTCTTCTCATATCAGGTTCAAAAGGCGACACGATTGGTTCTTCTTGGGGCCCCAGACAAGCGTTTTGATTCTTGGGGTAAGCGGTTGAAAGAAACGCTTACTGTTTGGCTAGGTCAAAAGAAAGTCTTGGAAGATAAAGTTGCTGGGACAATGCACGTACTCATGTTCTGGGGCTTTTTGATGCTCTCTTCAGACATGCTTGATCTTGCAACAGCAAATCGATTCAGTGAACATATCCTTCCCGATTTCTTGAATGGCATTTGGAATGGAATGGTTGAACTTGGATACACGAGCGCTCTCCTCGGTTGCTTCCTTGCTCTCAACCGACGAGTTCTCTTTACACCTGAGAAATTGAAAGGAAAGTCTCAACTCGAAGGAAACGTGATTTTGCTTCTGATTATGACCATCTGTGTGACCTCCTACATTGTTGAAGCTGGTGAGAATCCAGATCCTACATGGGAAATGATCGGTGCATGGGTCGCTGATACTTTCTCACCGAGCCAAGGTGCGATTAACATCGCTTATTGGGCTCACATGGTTGCTATATGCACGTTCCTTTTCTTGATTCCACTCTCAAAGCACATGCACCTTGTAATGGCATTGCCGAACGTAGCATTCTTTGACACAGAACCCATGGCAAAAATGAGACCCCTTGCAATGGATGAAAGTGGATCTGCTGTCTCCTTGGATGATTTAGAACTGGAAACCTTTGGAGCTTCGACGTTTACACAACTCACATGGAGAAGTCTCATCGATGGGTGGGCTTGTACATCCTGTGCTCGCTGTCAGGACGTTTGTCCGGCTTATGCCTCAGGTAAATCTCTCAATCCAATGCAAATTATTCATGATGTACGTAATTATGCGAACGAGCATTCTTCGCAATTACTTGCTGGAGAAACTCCTGATGAAGACATCATTGCCCGATTTGGTGAAGAAGCGGTTTGGGCATGCACAACATGTCACGCATGTGTCGATGTATGTCCTGTCAACATCGAGCATGTACCTAAACTCACTGATGCTCGTCGTCACTTGATGATGGAAAGAATGGAATTCGACGAATCAGTCGAAGATACAATCATGCCACTCATGGCCACAATTGAAAATTTGGAATCGGATTCAAATCCTTACGGTTTGCCATCTCATGAGCGAGGCGATTGGGCAGCTGATCTTGATGTCAAGGTTGCAGAACCTGCTGAATACATCTACTTCGCTGGCTGTGCAGCCTCTTTCGACGAGCGAAATAAAAAGGTCGCTCGAGACACAATTTCAATCATGAAAGAAGCGGGCTTGGATGTTGGTATCCTCGGAATGCAAGAAGGTTGCAGTGGAGATGCAGCACGCCGAGCAGGAAATGAATATCTCTTCCAAATGCTTGCAGAAACAAATCTGGAAACGTTCAATGAACTTGGTGTGAAGAAAGTTGTAGCATCTTGCCCTCACTGTTTCCATACACTTGGTAAGGAATACAAAGACTACGGTGGAGAAGAAATCGAAGTGATGCATCACTCTCAATTGATTGCTCATCTTCAAGGTGAAGGGAAACTACCTGAGCCGAAGCATGATGGTTCAGTAACGTACCACGATCCGTGTTATCTTGGACGGATCGGAGGGGAATACGATGCTCCACGTGAGATCATAGGTGGCGTCGATGTTGAAGCAGAACGCCATGGTCGTGGTTCATTCTGTTGTGGAGCAGGTGGTGCTCAGATGTGGATGGAGGAATCTGTTCCTGAAGGCAATGACAGAGTCAACATCATTCGAGCGAAGGAACTCGCAGCGACTGGAGCAGATACTGTTGCAGTTGGATGTCCATTCTGTTCGACCATGGTTACAGATGGATTGTCAGCCATTGATTCAAATATAGAAGTAAAGGATATTGCAGAACTTGTTTGGGAGCAAATCAAATCAAATGATGCTAAAATTGAAGCTGCTAAATCATCTTGAGTGAACTTGGTACGAACTCATTCAGGAGGGATGAATGAATGAATCAAGAAGCTCTTCTAAAGTGGTTTTATGAAAACCAGCGAAGTTTACCATGGAGAGTGAAACCGTCTCCTTGGTCCATTTTGCTGTCAGAGATTCTTCTCCAACAAACACAAATGCAACGTGGTATGGAATATCATAAGCGTTTGTATGAACGATTCCCAACACCCTCTTCCATGGCTGAGTCAGAGGTGGATGAGGTTCTCTTCTTATGGCAAGGTGCAGGTTATTATTCTAGGGCAAGACGACTTCATGCGTTGTCTCAGATTGTTGTTTCGGATTACGGCGGAGTGCTTCCTTCAACATATGATCAATTGCTTGCCTTACCTGGAATCGGACCATATACTGCTGCCGCTGTTGCTTCGATTGCTTTCAGTCATCCAGTTGCTTGCGTCGATGGGAATGTGCGAAGAGTCATGGCTCGTCAAACGAATAACGAGAATCCTTCTCTCAACGATGTTCAGGAATATGCTGATG
>JAKMFY010000098.1 GCA_022425185.1 Candidatus Poseidoniaceae archaeon
GAAACATCGTGGTCAAACTCCGGTTTCGATCTTTCAAACAACACCTTCACACCATTGTCCGATCTCGATGATGGTAAGACATGGTATTGGCGAGTTCGTGCAATTTCCTCAACCAATCAACTTGGAAATTGGTCGCAGACCTTCCATTTCAATCTCCCATCGCTTGTGACTTGGAATCTCTCATCCACAAGTGCAGCAGTTGAATTACGACACCACGAGGCAATGCCACAGCTTCAACTCCCTCATTTCATCGATACATGGGTCGCAGAAGGTGGAGTTGAAGGTCAACAAAACCACTCAACATCGTCATCTCTCAAGGTCGGTGAACTCGGAAGTGGTTATCACGCAACTGCTCTTCTCAAGATTCCATTGAATCAAATTCCAACCCCAGGCAATGCTCGAGTCACAAATGCAGAATTGAACATGTGGGCTGAATCCGGGTCAGACTCGAACGCCCAGGTTGCTGCACGTCCAGTTCTACAAACATGGACAACTGGCCTCAACAATTCAACTTACGATGGTACAAACAACTGGAGCGCAGACGGTGGCCGTGCAATCGGAACTGACGTTGGTTCATTGAGCGATCTGAGTACTTCAGCAAGTGCAGATTGGATGGATTGGGACGTTACAGAACTTGTTCAAGCAGCACTTGCTAACGGCGATTCCTATCTCTCGATTGCTCTCATGACAAGCGATTCATCCGACTCTTTGATCACATTTGCAAGCACAGAAGGTCTCTCTACACAACGGCCTTGGCTGAACCTCACATGGACCGAAGGGACTTCTCCGATTCCGACAGTGGCTGGTGCAAACGCCTTACCAATAGATGGTGACATGTCATGGAATCTCTCAACACACGTTCCTGAACCTGATACTCGTCCAGTTTTGAGTTGGACTCACTCCAATTCTGCGAATATCGATGATTGGAAAGTCTTCCTGCAAAATGATGCTTCTGACATCATGCAAGGTTTCACCACGTACGATTCACGAATTGACAGTTCAATGTTCGATTTGCAAAGTCTAACATTCCAACCTTCGACCGATCTTAGCACAAATCAAAGTATCCGCTGGTTTGTTCAACCTGTCAACAACAGCATGCTCGGTCCACGTTCAACAAGTTCAGTATTCCATATCCCTCATGATATTGGTCAAGAGTTGAACAGTACGTGGGGATACCTCAACATCACTGAAGGTGGCTTCTTGCCATCTCTCAACGAGCCATCTGGCTTCATTCAGGACATTGGACTTGATTCGGGCTCTCCAAATTCAAATCTAGCTGGAAATAGTGTTCTCAGTTTCGGCCGTTCGTCCTTCACAACCAGTACATCTGCTCGTTCATCCGTTCTATTCTCAATAGATATCTCGAAATTACCGCTTGGAAATTCGTTTGAAGTGATGTCTGCTGAACTTTATCTTAACACAGAATCTGGTTCTTACGGAGAAGTATGGGTTAGCCAATCCAAGGTTCTGACATCATTTGATGCAAATGCAAATTGGAATAATGCTACGAGTTCAACGACTTGGAATGCTCCAGGCGCTTACCATTCCTCAGATACTTCAGTCCCAATAAATGGTGCTGGTCTTGTTCAATCAACGGATTCGACAATTTTTGGAAACATTACGGAAGTAATTCAACAAGCTCTTGTTCAAGGAGTGAATACAATCCACATTCTTGTGCAACCTGAAGAGAATTTCAGCAGTGTAGATGGAAGGATGGATTTCTTCTCAAGTGATGAAACCTCTACAAGTTTGCGTCCAAGTCTTAATCTGACGTACCGAACAGCGAATCCTTATGTTGATTCAAGCCCATCAAATCTGCTTCCTGTCGACAGTTCGACTCTGTGGAACATGTCAGCACCTCGCCCAACTGGAGTCGATCATGTTAACCATTCTTGGACTCCCCCTTCTACAAACGAAACAGGATACCAGATTTGTTCTGCATCCGATGCTCGAATGATATACGATCTTGCTTGTATTTTGTCTACAGATGCCACTTCGCTCTCTGAGGCCAACCTAACTTGGGATTCAGCAACGTCTACACTTACGAGTACCGAAGTATCCTCAGGAGATGAATGGGAATACTGGCGTGTTCGCTCTTACCAAGAAATAGAAGACTATTATCGGATTGGGGAATATTCTCAAGTCAGTAAATACCGTATTCCAGAGGCCCAAGGCTATGATGATGGAGCAGGAAATCACACTGTGAACTTGTCAAGTGGTTCAATTTTCTCATCGACTGGATTGCTACCTGCTGCGCCTGATACACATACCTCTTCTACTTCTTTCAACTCAAACTTCGGATCGAGTGCTTCGTTGTTACTTGGTTCAGGAA
>JAKMFY010000144.1 GCA_022425185.1 Candidatus Poseidoniaceae archaeon
CAGCGGCCCTTTGAACGACTGGTCGGATGAAGAAATAATCTCCTGGGCAGATTGGTATGAAAGCAATCTCAGCACACAAGGGGTGAGAGCATGAGTGGAGTTCGAAAACCGAAGGATGACAATGAGAAAATCAAAGCTCGAATTGCGATTGCCCAAGGAAAAGGGACATCACTCGAAGACTTCATCGAAAGCATCACTGGTGTAAAACCAGAAGAAGAATTCGTTCAAGCCATCAAAAACCGAATTGGACTTGCCCATGAGCAGGAAGAAACGCTGGACATAGTGGAACTCATCAAGCACATGGAAGAACTCCAGAACCAGTGGATATAATCACGAGTTGGAGTATGCCGGTTTTCGACCTTCAATGAGTGCTGACAAACCTTCGAGAGAATCTGAGGTCGAGAAAATATCAGTCAACTGATCGAGTTCCATCTGAAGCCCTGCTGATAAATCAGTCACCGAAGTAGCGTCGATTAAATCGCTGGCCATTTTCAAAGCGATTGGGGCAGTTCGAGAAAGAGATTTCAATTGCCGTGAAACGATTTTATCTTCGGAATCAAACCCTTCTGGGCACGTTCCGTCCATGAGAGAGACCATGTTCTCATCGCTGTAAAACGTAGCAGCAAATGCGGCTGCTGGGCTGGAGGGATTTGTTGGCTCACCAGGATACTTGTTGTCCGGTTTACCAATTGAAGCCAATTCTTCAACACATGAATCAACAGAAGCCACATCAACCAAGTGTGTGAGAAGACCAAGGTCGTATCCAGTTTGCGCATCCATGAAATTACCAGCAAGAACAGACCAGCGTGCAGCAGGAATGCCACAAATACGTGCAGGCCGTTGTGTACCGCCCAATCCAGGGTAAATGCCGATGGAGGTCTCTGGGAAACGGAATTGTGTGCGTCGTGTACCGATTCGATAGTCGCACGCAAGAGCCAGTTCCAAACCACCACCGAGAGCGAGCCCCGTCGTCAGAGCAATTGTTGTCTTCTTTGATGATTCGAGTTTGTTGAGCATGGTGTGTCCATTCGCAGTGAACGTGACAATATCAGGGATTGATTCTGCTCGGATTTTGTCGACGAAGAACTTGACATCTGCACCGGCAACAAATGCTTTGCCAGCTCCATCAAGTACGATGGTGTGAACTTCTGCATCTGCATTGACAAGGTCGAGTGCGTTGTTCAGTTGTCCAACAACCGTTTCATTGAGTGCATTCATGGCTTCAGGTCGGTTGATGGTGAGCGTAGCAACTCCAGATTCGATATGAACATCGACGTATGAAAAGTTCCAACCCTCATTTGATTGTGCCTGCTTGGAAAAATATTCAGGAACGGTCCAAGAACGCTTTGAGTCGCTTTCAGCACTCAAATCAGCGTAGGCTTGCGCCATGCGATGTGCTTCTTGAATCCCAACACGGTTCATCATTTCGAAAGGTCCTCGCGCCCAGCGTAGTCCGACTTTGGCGCCTCGGTCGACATCTTCCATCGAACAAACGCCTTCTTCGACAATTTGTGCTGCAACGCCAAACACGACGCCATAAAGGCGTTCTGAAACTGTAGCGTACTGTTCAGAAGAGAAGGCTTGATCACCAGAGACATCCCAATGCTCGTTGGCTTCGATGAGGTCGCGTAGGTTTTGAGCACCGGTGTAGCGAGGCGTGTGAAGTTGTTCGGCGAGATAATCTGTAGAATGGAGCGCAATCGGTGGACCTGTGAGGTTCATGAGGCCAAACGGCCCCAATCCAATACGGAACGCCTTGCATGCAGCAGCATCAATTTGTGCAGCGGTGGCAACACCTTCCTCAAGCAATAAACATGCTTCATTGAGCCACGGAACGAAGAATCGATTGACAACAAATCCCGGTCTGTCGCCACAAACAATGACGACTTTACCGAGCATTTTGCAGTATTGAACAACTTTTTCGATAGTTTCTGCACTTGATGCCTCGGCCGGAATAACCTCGACCAAGCGGTTCTTCGCTGGATGATAAAAGAAGTGCAGTCCTACGAATCTGTCCGCTCGACCCGTTGCTTCTGCAAGGGCATTCACGGAAAGCGAAGATGTGTTGGAGGCAAGGATTGTATCTGGCCCACACGCTGCGTCGAGGGTGTTGAAAACTGCAGTTTTAATATCAAAGTCTTCGAAAACTGCCTCGATTACGAGGTCGGTGTTTGCAGCGGTGTTTTCAACGCCAACAACTCCGGTAATACGACCTTGGATTGACTCAACTTGAGCCGGTGAAAAAATGCGGCGTTCAACGGCCTCTGAGAGGAAATCACGAATGATGCCTTGGCCTCGGTCGACCCACTGTTGTTCTCTGTCAACCATCTGGACGTCAAATTCTTCCTGAGCCGTTTTCTGAGCGATACCGGAACCCATGTTTCCCGCACCGACGATTGCTACACGCTGAATAGGTTGCATGGCCGTGCCAGCAAAACGCCATCCATGAATACTCCGCTCAGAAGTTCTCGCTTTCTGTGACGTAGTGTAACCAGCATTGCTCAATGGTGGCAATCATCGCTGGATGAAGGCGGTATGACTTCCAAATTGAAGGAAGAGAACACTTCCATGGCTTCATTTGTACGAAACAGTATGAAAAACCGAATATGTATCAAGACTCGTCTTCAAATTGAGCCTGTCGAGCCCGCTCCATGGCCTCATCACTCGTGAACCAAAATGTAGGTGTCTCCCCCATATCGTTGTCCCAGAATTGAACAGAACGAGCGAACATTTCGCCTTCTGTGTACCGCTCGCACCACTTGAGATACCAATCCGCTTGCTTGACCATTGCTTCATCATCAGGTGATGTACGCTTCAACACCTCGGCCTGCAAAGCGATGGTCATGACCCAAACTGGAGCAAGAGCATAGGTCACATACGGGTTCCGTTCCATATCGACACTTCTCCACTCGGTCCACAAGGAGAACACTTGGTCATAGAGAAATCCAATTGTAAGAACAGAGAGCATGACTGTGAGAAAGATGCCAGCGAGTGCAAAATACGTACTTGAGATTCCAAAAATTTGGTCGGTAAAACAAGGTTCATTGGTACATCCTGCAGCGAATCTCCATTCGATGAGCGGCCAAACCAACAACGTGATGGTTGTTCCCCACAACAACAGGCTGACTATCGCTTGGGATTGTTGCATTCTCCAGTATTGCCTCATGGCCCATTTTTTGAAAAATGAATTCGCTTCAGGGCTTTCTGTCATGGTGTTAACACTGGCTCCATCATTAAATAACCAATACCCTCAATGCTTGGATAGACAAGAAAGCGAGTGATTTAGAGTGATGGTCAGCATGCTCGATCACGGCTTACATCCATGAATGTGGTGTTCCACAATTCAGTCATGCCGTCTCCCGCGAAAGAATGAGATCTGCTTCCGTTGTACATCAAAAGAGTAAACTCTAGTTTTGTGGAGTTGCAATTAAGACAACAGATATGCCGTGTCTTGATGGCATTCTCCTTCTATTTTGGCTCCCAATAATGGCCATGAATTTATTGTAAGCCCTCGATAGAATATCCATCCTCTGTTCTTCACCAATCATGTGTACTTTTTCGACTTTGAATCCTGCGGCTGTGGTTAATCGAGCTATTGTGTAAGGACTGAACCAGAATCTGTGATCTGAATTGACATTCTCAATTCCATTTTTCCATGCTCTTTGTGCAACACTTGAGAACGCATTTGGAACTGTAATGATGATTCTATCATAGAGGTGACCTAATGTATCATTCATATGTTTTAGGAATTGACCAGGGTTGTCTAAATGTTCCACTACCTCTGCGAGTAGAGCGAAATCATAGTGGCGCCCTTCTGAGAAGTTTTCAGTCTCACTGTCGACTTCAAGAATATCGCAAATATGGAGATCAGGGATGTCGTACTTTCCTTGTAAATGTTGGATTGCTTCGACATTGAGATCGATACCAGTAACATTTTTTGATCTTTTAATCAGGGCACTGTGTAGGTGTTTTCCTGCTGCAATCTTTGCATCGATCACATCGAGATGATCGGCGCAACCAATGTGAACAACCGTCTTATTTTCGAGTAATGAGCCAAGAAATGTAACACGATCGGTCGGGGTTTTAACATCTACATGGGTGATTGGAAATGAGAAATTGGAATCGATAGTTTCTCCAGTAAGAAATGGGCGAATTCCATCGAAATGAGATTCTTGCATAACGGGGGCTCCTCTTAAGTCATATTTCATGATACCTTTCCAATCTCATTTGTTATTTCATCAATGATCGAGATGAGTTTTTGAGCATTTTTTGTAGAGTCGAAGTTTTCTGATTGGATGATGTTCACTTTTTCTCTAATGTGTGAGTCTTGGGACCATTCGTTGATAATTTTGGCAATATCTTCAGAGTTGGAATCAGATGGAATAATGTGTTCTTTCAATACAATCTCACCGTTACCACCTACATCCGTTGCAACAACTGGAATACCATGGGAATATGCTTCCATAATCGACACTGGAACTCCTTCAGATGAACTGGTGTTTAACATCAAATCAATTGGTTCTGTCTTCAAATATTGAAGAACGGAATTATGTGGCAAATTTCCGAGAAACTCTACTTCAATATGGGGGGGGAGATTAGTCAAATAAGTCAAGATATTGTTTCTTTCAGGACCATCACCAATGTGAGT
>JAKMFY010000153.1 GCA_022425185.1 Candidatus Poseidoniaceae archaeon
GGTTCGCCTGGTACTGGTAAAACAACTCTATCAAGGCAATTGTCAGGAGAGGGTTTTGACTGCTTTACTGTTGAACAAATAGCCAATCAATTGGGATGCATAGAGCATCAAGAAGGCGATCTAGTCATTACAACCGACCTTCTATCGGATTGGATTTATGAAGGTGACAAAATTGCAATTATTGAAGGACATCTTTCTCATCATTGCACTGTCGATGCCCTCATTCTCCTTCGATGCCATCCGGACGAACTGAACCTGAGACTCTCGAACAGAGACGGCTATGATGCAAAGAAAATTAAAAACAATATCGAATGGGAGATGATTGCTGGAATCTGGAGTGAGTTACTAGAGAGGACTCCTCATCTACCTATACTCGAGGTTGATATGACAAATGGACTCAATGGCAAGGATTCCATTGAGTTGTTTATCTCTCAGTACAAGGGCGGAAAGACCGTCCAAGAATCAATACCACTTGCAATAGATTGGTTAGAAGACTAAAATTTGTCCGAAAGCATATGACCTTTCGATGCGCCGGGGATACTGATACCCATGGCTTTGGAACAGTTGAGGAAGCGTTGGGAAGCAATGGCTTCCCCCCTTGTCATGAGTCTTGGTCGAACCAATCCTGCTTTTCTTACGTGGCTTGCTTTACCCGTTGGTATTGGAGCAAGTCTACTCGTTCTCTTCGCACCCAAGTCAGATATTGGTGCATTGATGCTCATGGGTTCTGCTCTCTTGATTGGCTTTTCGATGATTCTTGATGGTCTCGATGGACAACTTGCTCGCCAGACAGGTCAAGTTTCTCGATGGGGAGATTACCTTGACCACACGCTTGATCGCCTTCTTGATGCAATGTGGGTTGTCGCAATCGCATCAAGTCCCGCATGGGTCGACGACCCTGCTTTAGGTTGGGCGGCAGCATGGTTTACTATACTCGGCTCTTACATGGGAACACAAGCTCAAGCAGTGAGTGGAGGCCGAAATTACAAAGGATTTTCAAGAGCAGACCGCACAATTTTGACTATTGCTGCTCTTGCAATAACAGGAATATTCTGGCTTATTGGTGTGCAAGATTATTCGGCTATGCCGGGTATGTTTGAACATCTTGAACTCAGCCCACTCACAGCTGTCGTCTTCATTTCTGGGCTCGGTGGAATGTACACCTTTGGGATTAGATTTTTACAAGCCCGCAAAGAAATCATCGAACTCGACACAACTCATCCATTAGAACAGCCGAATTCTGATGAATCCGAGTGATTCAAAACGTCTGCAATCGGGTGTTTTCATCTCTGCGTATTGCGGTATACTCTTAACAGACGGCGGCGACGTTATGTGTGATGGGTGCGAACGCGCTGAACCGGAGTCTACAACCTAAGGCAGGCCTGATGGTCCTGCTTATGCTTCTCATGACCGTTCCGTTGATTCCAACATCAGCGGCTGCTGACATTGGAGATGCTTCAAAATTACAGGCTCAGGATATTGCTGCATCCTTCGATCCTGTCTCTGAAACGACAACCATAACATGGAGGAACATCGATACCTTCGACGTTGGATATGTTGCCAATCTTCATCAAGCAACATATGTCGTTTATCGCCATTCAGAACCAATCACACCTGGAACAATTAATTCTGCAACGCCTTTCGCAAATGTAACAGCCTGTGAAAGTAATGTCTACATTCAGGCATATCAGTGTCTTGGTGGCACCAATGGTACGCACCCTGGCCACTCAGCTTCTTTCCTCGTTGGCGCTGGAGTGAATGACACATACTTCTATGCAATCACAACGGAATGGATTGAAAATGAGCAATCTTATTCATCTTCCGAATTAGATTTCAATGCCTCTTCTCTCTACACTGGAATCCAAGAAGAAACCTCTCCTGTGGAAACACCAATCTTTTTCCAAGCAGAATATTCTTTAGCAGACAGCGAAACGACCTTATCGTGGTATAATTATCACGATTTACCAAATTCTGACCCTGCTATGCCAGACACTCGAATACTTGTTTGGCGCTCCGATGGAGAAATCGGAAGGGATAACGGTGGAGCCGTTTACGAAGGCCTGCCAACAAATTACCCTGTGGAACTACTCGCAAATCTTAGTTCTGATAATTCAGAATATGTTAACGTCATTCCAAGTAACACAAATCGTGAATCCTACTATGCGATAACATATTTTATTCCAAACGGTAGCGAATCAGGAGAAGACAAAATTGATCTCCGCTTCCTTTCAGGAAATGCTCTCACAGAACCGGTTTTAGAAGATAATTTACCACCTTCTCATATTACAGACTTCAATGCATACTTCGTCGGTAACGTCGACGGAACAGGAACCACAACACTCTCTTGGAGTGGCTCGACGATTGAGGATAACGAACGCTACGAGATTTACGTAGCAGGCGATAGTTTCACTTCAATTTTCGAAGTTGGTCCAAGCCTGGTTGCAAGCATCCCAGAAAATGTGAATGAGACGGGGGTAAGTCTTGAGGAACGTAACATCAAATACGAATATCCTCGTAATCTCCCGGTCGGTTCACTTGGTTCTGCAACATACTGTATCGTCCTTGTTGATGAAATTGGATTGTTTGATTCAAACACGTCTTCCGGCTCATGTTCTACAGTTCAAGAGGACGCATACTCAACTTGGGAAAAAGAGCCTTCAAATGTCCACGCTGAATTTATTGGCGATCGCACAATTCGTGTAACTTGGACAGATCAACTCGGTGTAGAAGGTGAACGGTACCACATTTACTCAGCATCAGGATTCCAACCCTCACCTCAACAATTCCCAACGGCAACAACATACCACGGGTTTGCAAATGATAACGTCGAGACATTTGATATCGTGCTCAATGAATCAGTAGTATCTTCAAGCGGGGCCGTATTGGAATGGTACATCTACGTTACAAGCGAAGCACAATATGTTCACGCAACAGGATCTTATGAGTATCTTGGTTTAAACAACAATTCGTTTGGCCCGGTAACCATCGATATTACAACGCCAACGAACCCGTCAATTGTTGATGGTGAAAGCAGAGGCGACCTAGGCTTCGTAGCCCTCGAATGGTACAATCTTCAAGAATCAAACGAGGTCTATCAGGTTTGGAGGCATACTGGCGATCCATTCAATGGTGGTCAAACGAGTATTACCACAAGCGATGCTGAAGGCTGGGAATTGGTTCTTGATGACATAAACGTCGGAGTGCAAAATTCTGCAACAATTATCAGAAATATCCCTCTTGCAGAGGATACAGAGCGTGAGGTTTGGTATGCAGTTACAGTTGCAGATGAATTTAACAATACGAATTCCGATATTCTTGAAGGATTAAGCGGTAATTCAATCTTAGTCCGAGAAGATACTCTTGCACCAACCGTTGAACTTCGATTGTTAGACGATGAAAATTCAGAATACACAAGCCCATCGCTCATCGCTGGAACGTATACCATTAAAATCGAGGTAAGTGAGAACTTGAAAACAACTCCTTCGATCGAAGTGATTTCAGATAATGGATTCAATGTAACCGGGGGTGGCGAACTAATGACTCAAATCGCCGACAACCTACTGAACCCCAATAAAGGCCCAGAATATTCGTACAGCTTTACAATTCCTAGTTCAGCGAATGCTGGAGAAATGACATTCGAGATGACTCTCATCGATGATTCCGATAACATAGGCACAATAACAAACACAAACTATCACATCGATGCAAAGGGACCTACGGTAACAATTTATTCACCATCACCTTCCTCAGAGGGTTCGAAGTATCTTTATGGAAACAAAATCAATCTGATGTTTGCTGCTGAAGATGACGTCCAAATTCTTGATCTTCAATATCGATTCACATTCAATTATGGTGGGTTAACAGGCGTTACCAGTACTTCTCCATGGGCTGACGCTGAAGGAATCACGGATGTAGAAGAAGACATGTCCACTCTGGTAAGTGATATGGATTTCTCTGCTGGAACCTTTGATGCTGGCCAGCATGCAATCACGGTCCGTGGTATCGATACAGCAGGCAATGAAGTTTCCCAACGTGTTGTCTTTGTAGTTGACTTCTGTAGAAATAATCTTGAAGGCCAAACAGTTTGTACGTTCGAGGAAGATCTCAAAGAAGAGCCTGAACCAGAAAAAATTACACCATCACTAAGCGACCCCCCATATCTTTTGGTTTGGATTGCAGTTGCAGTCAATGTTCTTTTGTTCGTTGTCGCCCTAATGATTGTGCAAACAAGCATGTCAGGTCCAAAGAAGAAGAAGGCAGGCGAAGAAGAAGATGAGGATTGGATGTCAGAATTCATCGGTACAAGCCAAGATTTGGATATGGATTCCATTACCGGAACAGGTGCGGCAAAGGAACCTGAAAACGAAGAAAAGAAGGAAGAAGAATCTGAACCTGAACCAATGAA
>JAKMFY010000155.1 GCA_022425185.1 Candidatus Poseidoniaceae archaeon
ATTGTTGCTTCAAGACCTATTCCTGATGACATGAGGACGTCCATTGCTCGGATGACATAGAGAACTTCTCTCTTTTCGTCCAGTTTACGCATAATTCCACCATCAAATAACGTCTTCAATAAGTTCAAAATGGAACTTCTCAGTTGAACCCTCGTACTCAAGAGCTGAAAAAATGACTTTAACGTCTCTTTCTTCAAATGGGTCGTGAATAAATGGTTGTCCAGATCTGAACATCTCAAGGATACGCTTGTAATCTTCAAGGGATAGAATTCCGCGAACATTGTAGACAGTTGACTCCGATCCTTCATCATGAAGATTATCGCCTTCTCCGCCACGGATAATTGTACGAGTCATTCGTCGTGTTAATCGAACATCGATGTCTGCGTTCGGTATTCGAACCCAATCTGATGCGCCTGTCCCAGTTGCCGGTCGAATGAAAAAATCCATGCCTGCCATAATGACCCCAATATGTACGAGGGTGAAGGCAAGATTTGAATGTGTTGGAGTAGTTCCTTCAAGAAACTATCTTGAACCAACCAAATCTTGGCTCGTGTAAGATGCCCTCATCACTCATAGCATCAAGTTCAGATTCGCTTTTATCTCTTGGAAAACCTCTCGCTGCTAGATTTCGAACAAGGGATTCGAAGTCGACTCCTTCTCCGTTATCCATTGCTTGAATACATTCGAGAACTACAGGCCTTAGATCATCGTCAGCCTTTGCAGCCACCTCATCCGCCTCTGCAAGATTGAGGGTAGGTGGAGGCGCTGTTGCAGCCTCAAGTTTACCTTCTGCGATGTCCAATGCTTGCATGACGTTTAGGCGATATGTTTCGGTATCAATCCGTCCGTAATGGCCTTGGGAAGCCAGCAGACCTGGTATCATATCTTCAGCAATACCTGCTTCTTTCATACCTTCAGCGGTTGGTTCACAATTCAATGTAAGTTTGTGCTGACTAAGGCGGTTCAGTGTCGCAGCAGATGCATCGACAAGCCAAGAGGCGTATCGCTCTCTATCGATTATGCAAGCTTCCTCTGGTCGAAGTGATGTGTATACTGCTCCTTCATCAGTTTGGTACCATCTCGCTTTTGCAGTCATTGTAAGCAGAACTGGTTCCCCTGAGTCTATCTTCTCCATTAACTGGATGACAAATTCTCTCATAGACTCAGTAGCATATTCTCCTACAGAGAAATAGTGTAAGCCAGAAGGGTCTCGAATTTGTCCGTTATACATTTGAGATCCATTGCTGGTTTCTCGTAATTCCAATCGTTCGACCAAGCCTGAAACAATAAGCCGGTTGACCTTTGCTCCAAGTTTTGTAATAACGAACGTTGGATCGAACTCTCCAGTTCCTTTCTCATTCAGTGTCGATTCTCCAAACTCAGAAGCGAGCATAAACCATGCCGGCTGGCGCTTAATTTGCTGTGATCCCATCATTATTCCATCCCCCATTGTGCTCGTAATTCGGTTGCTCGAAGCGCAGATTCAGGTTTCATGATTGTGGCATCATTGCACAGAATCATCGACCCTTGACCATCATTGATGACTCTCCCTGATGCTTCTAATCGGCAACCAAGTAAGCGATTTCTGATTGATTGGACATACATCATAGATCCATTTGCTTGGATTTCGTCCACCATAGTAGCGTGGTCTGTTTGTAAAAGGGAAAGAGCTGCTTCCTTCGAAACAAGTAGTGCACATGTCACTCCTTGATCATCGAGAACCAGTCGGAGCCTGACATCTTCATTTCCTTCAACAGTTCCATGTTCGTTGCATTGTCCTTCACGAAGCACTCTTCGGCATTCGGGACATCTCATAATTGTTCCAGAATCTTCACGGATTGATACAACGGTCCCCGTAGTGGATATACCAACTCTACTCGGTCCGCTTACAAGATCATGAAGTCCAACATCAACTTTGAGATTCGTAAGGTCAAGGTTTCCGTCCCATGGCGTTTCATCGAGTATTGTAATTTGATCAGTTCTGTCGACTGTGATATCTGGGATGCCTTGCCAAGCACGGACACGAGCATCAGTTATGCGCACAGTGATTGGTAATTTTGTTTCGTCAATTGGTAAATCTACCCAAGCACTCATTCTGCATTGACCAGTAGGGTCTGCTATTTGGCCAGACCATAGGTATCGCTCCTCTCCATCTTTGGTGAATGTGCGCTTAGCCCATTCCGTGATGCTGACAATGATTTCAACATCTTTCGAACCATCTCGAAGCGTACTTACTGTAGCGATGAGGCCTTCTTTGAGAGCATCTGTATCTGCGAAAGAAGCATCGTGGAATGGTTCAATTTTTGTGGTTCTACCAAAGTTTAGTTCTGGTGTATCTCTAAAGGTCTTGACTTGAGCACCATCGACCTTGAGTAATGAACCCACTTCAAACTCAAAAGGTTCCCATGAAAGGAAACCAATAGCGCCCGATTCATCGGCTAGGCGACCTCGAACAACATCAATACTCCCGCTCCCGTCTCTTTTGTGGATTTGGTCTGGGCGAACTGACATGACTCGGCCTACAATGCAGACATATCCATCGCCTGGGAGGGAATCGATTTCGATTGGCTCACCAGGGGCGACAACTGGGCGAGTCCCCTCACGCAGGATAGCAATGCGTGATGATTGATTGATATTGATTGACATTCGACCCTGATACTCGTTGACGGATGCTCCTTCAATGCGAACAACTGATCCTGGTGTGATGTTAGCATTATTGCCCCAGTCTTTGTATTCCCAACGGGTCCTTTCTCCAGTCCCTTCCTGCCATGGATCGTCTTCGAGGAGACCAAATGAAATTGATTTTGATTCCCCACGAATCATTTGTTCGCGAACATTGTGGGAGACGATTTCAACTTCGATTTCGATTTCACGATCGTCTGCTTTCAATTCAGAAAGAGAACTGACCTTTTTCGTCGGTTTCTTTGTTTGACCACTCGCACCGCCTTGAGAGGCTGGAGTATCGCTTTCACTTCGAAACCGTCGAACAATGGAACGAATAGCATCTTGTGGTGGAATGAAGAATTCTTCTTCATATTTCACGAAAGCCGAGCGAATTTCATCTTGATCGGCATCAGGGCATTCTTGCAATACAGCTGCAATGTGGCCTGCATATCGGTCGTCTCCGCTCAAAGATTCCACCTCCGCCAGGCGAATTGTTGATTGGGCCTGTGCGGAGAACAGGCTGCGGGCTTTCGTGGGGATTGGTTTAGACTTGACACTCCCATGACCTCCATGGAACTGAACAAGATTGACGAGGGGTGATAAACAATCCCCTTCACAACTCAGGCGGGATTGATACGCATTCCTTGTGAGAAAAGAATGTCCGAAAGATGATTCGTTCCCGTGCTTGACACACCGTTTCTTGTCGAACTATGGCCGAGATGAACTCCTTTTGACAAGGCCTTGAAGAGATTTCCAGAGACGCCAGCCTGTTTGATTGGACCCAAGACTTCTCCATCTTCAATTCGAAGGACAGTACTGGAGGTAACTGAAAAATCCCCACTCGTTGGATTTGCTGTATGGGCGCCCATGACGCTATGAACAAGATAGCCTGTCCCCATTGTCTCAATCATCTCGTCAAGAGATATTGGTGACCTTGAAGACAATAAATGCACATCACCACAACCCGTTACAGGTGGTGACATGTGACTGCCTCGAGATGCCGATCCTGTTGATTCAGCAGCATCGATTCGTCCCTCAGATACATTCTTTGCAGCATCTCTTGAAGACCATAACATTTTGCGAAGGGTTCCATTTTCGATGATTGTTTGACACGATGTAGGCACACCTTCTCCGTCTCTTGATCCCGAGCCAAATCCGCCTTCCATTCTTCTGTCGTCAATCATTGTGAGGTGATTGTCAAGTACAACATCGTTTAATTTTCCAGACCAATACGATTCACCTCGAACCATTCTCTCACCAAGAACAGATGGCCGAATGATATTGGAGAATAAAGAACTAATTCCCTGAGGAGTCATGATGATTGGTGTATCTTCTGCATCTGATTTCACCTCAATAGGGTCCCTTGTTTTTTGAGCCCATTCAACTGCTGTGGCAACACAATCTGGAATACCTGTTATGAGTTTACGCGAGGAAGAACTCTCCCAGGAACTTGTCATTTGGTCGTCAACATCGATGGAAACTTGGACTCCAAGTCCATGCGATGTTGAAATTCCAGAGGCTTCGATGCCTTCGCTTGATAACATAACACTTGCCTCAGCACCGATTCCAATTCCGCCTCCAATGACGACAGCTCTTTTGTCCAGTGATGCGACTTCCGAGATGATGTCATCTCCTTGAGTTAGGAGATCATCTGGTGATAATTTCAGGATAGCCTCATCGAGCATTCCGTCAACAGGATTTGTTTTTTGGGCGGATGGTAAGGAGAAACCTGAGATACTTGGACTTGCTTTTGCGATTGACAATGCCTGTGAAACTGCATGCTTCGCTCCCGAAACATCAACAAGATGGGCATACCCGTACCGTCCGTTATCTAGGATGCGGACACCAAATCCACCTTCACCACCTCCAGAAGCGAGGGAAATTCTTCCTGCTTCGATATCCAATGAGCGGCCATATCCCTGCGTGCCAACGATTTCCCATTGTGAAATATGTTGTAACTCACATTCCTTCGAAATCTGATTGCATCCGTCTAGAAGGCGTTCTATTGCGTCTTCTGGAATCATCCTCATCCCACCAGTGCTTCTCGAATTCGCATGATTGGACCGCCATCGCCAACAGGGACAGTTTGTCCTTTTCCACAGAATCCAGGGCTTGCTAGTTTTGCATCTTTGGTTAATCCATCAACGTCATTCAAAATTTGTAATGTAAGCCCGCTTACGCTTACATCTCGGAGAGGGGTTGTTATTTCTCCATTTTCAATAAGGTATGCCTCTTGGGCTGCGAACTGGAATGAACCACGACCAGTATCAACTTGTCCGCCACGTGAACCACATGCATAGACGCCATATTCGATGTCCTCCATGAGTTCATCGATGTCGTTGAAATTTCCACCCATAATCATTGTATTCGACATTCGGACCAGAGGATGATGAAGTCCGTCCTGAGCCCGTGCACCTGCGTTTGGTTCCAAACCAAAGTGATGTGCAGTTTCTCTGTGATTCAAATAATCGGTCAAGATGCCGTTCTTGATGAGTGTTTTTTCTCTGGTGTCAAGACCTTCATCGTCGATTGGATAGGCGCCATAGCCTCCTCTAAGGGTTGGGTCGTCTACAACAGTGACAATCTCATTACCTATTTTTTGTCCAAGTTTCCCATCCAAACACGAATCGCCTGCAGCAACAAGATCTGCTTCACATGGATGGCCAAGTGCTTCATGAATGTAGACTCCAGTGAGGTCACGGTCTGCGATAAGTGGTAATTTACCGCTTGGGGCCCGCTTGGCTTTGAGTAATCTCAATGCTGCAATACGAGCGTTTTCTCCGAGGCTTTGGAGGTTGCAGGATTCGATAAGTTCAAGACCACCTTCACCGCCGTGTCTCATTCTATAGGATACTGGATCTCCGCCATCTCTTGCCGTAACCATCCCATTAACCATCGAACGTTGGAATGACCATGTTCTATCCATTCCCTCGGTTGTGAGAAGTTCGGTGTGAAGATGTTCATCGGACCAACCACACGAAACTGAGATGATTCGTTCATCATCATTGGCAGACTGATGGATGTTATCGAGCATGGACAATTTTGTGTCGAGGTCAGTATTTCGCACATCTTTTTTGGATTTCCAGTGAATTTCATCTTGATGAATTGGAATTTCCGCAAGTTGAATTGGATTTGAACCACTTGGACGTCGTGCAGCAACTGCTTTTGCGAGACGTACAGTGGCCTCGATTTCATTTGGGATGTTGTTGATGTCCGTCGTTGAATGGACTCCCCATGCCCCGTCTGCTAAGATTCGAAGTGTTGCTCCAATCTCTTGTCCGGGAATTGCATGTTCAAGCTGACCATCCTTCAGTCGGACTGAAGAAGTCGTTTCAGCCATTAAACGGACTTCAGCATAACTAGCTCCAAATGCCAAAGCGTTGCTGAGAGCATTGTTCATCTTTGTACGATCTAAATATTTCGTGGAATATGAGGTACTCGACACTCGCTCGGACTGGATGACCATATCACTACTCCAATGCGGAGGTGTTTGAACTCTTTGTTTTCAAGAGCATTAAATGTATAAAAAAATTTATTGCGATGTATTTACATCAGCTAATAGAATATGGCCAATGAGAGCAGCCTCAATCCGTATTGCTTCAGTTTCACCACCAAGAGAAACACCAAGCTTTTCTGCCCCTGTAGTGCTAATCTGGAGTGAATTTTCAGTAGATGTTAATCCAAGTTTTGAGAGCAAGGATTCAGCCGATGAATTGATTTGATTCTCGTTTTGAGGTTGGTCAATATTTGGGATGTGAAGTAACCAGCCTGATTCAGCACCCTGTGCAAGGCCTGCTCGTTTGAAAGCCTCTGAGACATTATGTGTGCCAGATAAAACTCTTAAAAATTCAGCATCCAATGTACGGGCCTGTGCTGTTGATCGTTCAATATTACGTGAACTAACGACTGCTGCGGTCCATAATTGGCGAGGTGTTTGAGCCACTTCATCTCCACAAAAAACCCATCTTTCGGAGGGCTGTGACTCTTGGAAGGAATGAACAAATTGTTTGAGATCAATCGGGTCGTCTGAATTCCAAGCC
Source organism: Candidatus Poseidoniaceae archaeon (assembly GCA_022425185.1). Lineage (GTDB taxonomy): Archaea > Thermoplasmatota > Poseidoniia > Poseidoniales > Poseidoniaceae > MGIIa-L2. The sequence continues at coordinate 6,705 of JAKMFY010000155.1, forward strand.
CAACATGGAAAAGTGCTCCACATAAACGAACTCCGTAATCTGTTAGCACATCAATTATCCGATTGTCCTTCGCCTTCGAGCGGCATATCATCAGTTCGTTGACGAGGCGGAACAACTTTTTCTTCTTTGGATAACACGTTTCTTACTTCGTTGATGATGTTCTCAACAAGCGTTGGCCCCCACCCTCTCCATGAAGCAATTTTTTGTTTATCGGCATGGGTCATCTGTAAGACGGCTTTTGGAGTGCGTATCCCGAATCCGGCAAGAGAACGGGCTCTTGCACGACCTACGTGTCGTATCTTGACAAGTTGTAGGAGGTCTTCTTTGCATCCATGCCGAACCCGCTGACGGAGTAGATCAAGGTCCTTTGAAAGTTGGGCTAGTACTGGCATGTGTTCGTCTGCAAACACATCATCATTCAGCAGGATTTCACGAGCCCCATAAAGGAGCCATTCCATCAAGTCGACCCGATGATGAACGTCTCCTGGTGATACATCAAGTTGCTTTTCAATCTCTCGCATCGTTTCTTCTTCGAACCAATGCTCAATGCACCATGCTGATTTCACCAGACCGAGATGACGTTCTTCGTACGACATATCATGAAGAAGTTCATCTTCAACGGCTGCAGCCTTAAGTTGAAGATCTGAACCCAGAGTTAGGTCTGCAGTCTTAGCCCAGAGCGATGCAAAATCTGGAGTGCTGCAAGCCAGGTGTGTGAGTCCAAATTGCGTCACTGGCGCATCACCACGCACCATTCTTCGTACTGCTCTTCTCATTCCAGTCCTCATAATGGATGCTGAAAGTGGATCGAGATACAATTGAGCAATCCTCTCACCCATTGCTGTAGCTTCGTAGCGCATTGCAGGATGTTCACCCTTTTGTTGACTCCATCCTCCAAGTTGTTGCATTGAAGATGCAGATACAAAACCGAGAGATGGTTTAGAATGTGGCGTTGGGGTTCTGGATGATTGTTCTTGCGGAGAGGTAATGCTTACTCCACCTGCGTCTTGGGCAATTGTGACCCAGACTGGAATCTCGTCTTCCCAAGTTTCTTCTTCATCTATATCGGCGTTTGCAATTCGATCCTGATATTGCTCATCGACACCTAGGCGTCGAAGGAATCTTTCCTCAACGAGCCAATCCAGCATTGTATCAAGACGTTCTTGGAGTTGTGTAGAAGGCATAGTCGTGCCAAGGAATGTTGCGCCAAAGAATGCACCAATCGAATGTCGGTGAAGTAATCCACCGGTTGCCACCGAAGATAAAAGATGCATTCGCATTGCAGGTTCTGCTGCCAGTTTAGAAGTAATATCTTCGATTGGACCAAAGAAATATCGCTCACTGACATCATCAGCAATTTGCCAACCATCTGTCCCTTTGCAAAGAATCCATGCCTCTCCAATGTCGTCATAACGTGGCCTTCCAGCCCTTCCGAGCATCTGATGTATTTCCATTACGGGTAATGGTCTGCTCATACCATCATCCCATCGCTTGATGTCTCGAACCAGAACTCTACGAGCAGGTAAATTCACACCAGCTGCTAACGTTGGAGTTGCACAGAGTGCTAGAAGAAGACCTTTCTTGAAAGCTCCCTCAATGACCTGACGTTGTCGATGTGTTAATCCTGCATGATGAAAGGCAACACCACCTCGAACGCAAAGGGCCAGGGTTTCTCCCATACTTGTTTGCGTTCTTCCCTCGAGAGAATCGGCTATCTGCTCGAGTTCAATTAACCGTTCAGGCTGTTCTTTTGCGAATCTTTTCTTAACACGTGCGGAGAGTTTCTTTGCCTCAGATTGAGCACTTCTGCGTGTTCCTACGAAGACCAAGACTTGACCGCCTTGGTCTATACTGTCATTGAGGAC
>JAKMFY010000167.1 GCA_022425185.1 Candidatus Poseidoniaceae archaeon
CGATTGTAATTCTCGGTGCATTGCCACTCTTCCTATGAAGTTGTGGCGTTACAACAGACACTCGTCTGTTGATTCGCTGGAGATGATGATATGACACTTGAAACACTTGCTAAAGATATCGCTGCATCTGCTGAGGCGCAAGCCAAGGCTATGCTAAAAGAAGCGAAAGCAGAAGCAGATGCAATTGTCGGTGAAGCAGAAACTAAGGCAACGTCCATCTCGGACGAAGCAAGTGCCCGTGCAGGGCGTGAAGCTGAACAAATCTCGCAAGAAATGGTCGCCAGTGCGCGACAAGGAAACCAGAAAGAACTGCTCATTGCACGTCGTGGCCTCTTAGATGCTACGTATGATGCTGCAAAAGCACAGCTTGCCGATCCCGGTATGAAGGGAAGAGCAACTCTACTGAAATCTTTGTTGAAGCATGCTGGAGATATTTCTGGAAAAGATTTCGTTCTACGGCCAGTTACTGTTGATGCGGCTGCATTGAAGAAAGAAGCAGGTTCTCGTGCAATCGGAGACGAAATAGACGGACTTGGTGGCTTCATGATGGAAGCTGCAGATGGTTCAGTTTCATTCGATTTCCGTTTTGATACACTTCTTGACAGAACGTGGAACGACGAGCGCGCTGCAATTAACGAAACACTATTTGGATGAGGGATGAATGATGTTATCGGGTAATACACCATACATTGCTGCACGAGCAAAGGCTCGTCGTCAAGCATTAATGGACAAATCTCGATTGCGTCAATTAATCAATCAATCACCCGATCAACTCACAAATGCTGTTGCAGATAGTGGATATCAAAACGAAATCAACCTCTATGCTTCCAGATACACTGGTGGCGATTTAGTTGAGGCTGCACTTACGCACAATCTTGAGAATGAATTGTCAAAGATTCTCTCATACTGTAAAGGAAGAGTACGAAAAATCGTTGAGATTTACACTTCTCGGTACGAATACCAAAATGCTAAAGCAGTATTTAGGGCAGTTGTAAACGATATTGATGCTGAAAAACTTGGAAAGGATATCCTGCCTGACTTGAATGAAATCAATACTCCGTGGATTAAGATATTAGAGAGCGCAGATGACTTACCATCTGCTGCTTTGCAAATGCGTCGGAAATCATTCGGATCTGCACTTACAAGCTTACCCGAGAACGCAAGCCTTGCACAATATGAAGATGCTCTTGACCGACATTACTTCTCATTCGCAATGGCTTCGCTTTCCCACAGCAGTAATGATGCAAAATACTTGCGCAATGTCTTAGCCACAGAAATTGATCATCGAAACATCCTCAACGTTTTGGAAGCCGCCGCTTTCGGAATTGAAGGAAATGATCTTCTCGATGAACTCTTGCCTGGTGGTCGAGTCATGCCAAAACGAGCACTGTCCTCTGTCGCCAACGGTGGCAGAGATGCAATGATAGATCTACTCCGAAGCAATTCACGTTTCGATATCGCAGGATTTGAAACTGCATTGGAAACTGCTGAAAAGGAACGCTCTTTGGATGCTGTCGTTACATGGCTCCACGCACGAGAACATCAACAAATGCAGAGGATGAGCTACCTCCATCCAGTATCTGCATTACCGATTGTTCATTATGTTGCTATGAAAGTCAAGGAAGTTACGGACCTTCGAATGATTGTCCGTGGACGCTTAGCAGGTCTGCCGCCCGAGTTACTCGAGGCACACTTATTATGAGGTGAGATGATGGAAATTGCAGTAGTCGGTTCACCAGAATTTACTCTAGGATTCCAGCTCGCTGGAATCTCAACACTATTCAACCCAGAAGATGAAGAAGAACGAATCAAGGTCTTCCGTAACCTTCTGAATTCAAAGGATGTAGGAATCGTCGTGGTTGACTCCGCGGTTCTTGCTTCCTTGCCAGATCGATTGCGTACGCAACTTTCTGGTTCTGTCTCTCCGACCGTTCTTGGTATCGGTACGGAAGAAGACAACACGCTCAGAGAAACCATTCGAAGAGCAATTGGAGTCGACCTATGGAAATGATATTCCAAAAAGGAGGAAATAAATATGAGTAACGAAGGAGTAATTTACCGAATATCAGGTCCTGTTGTCACCGCAACGGGAATGAGCGCAGGAATGTATGACGTTGTCCGAGTGGGCAACGAAGGATTGATGGGAGAGGTTATCGAATTACACGGTGACAAAGCCGTTATCCAAGTATACGAAGATACATCGGGTATGCGACCAGGTGAACCAGTTATCAACACTGGAGAAACCTTGTCTGTATCACTCGGACCCGGTCTGCTAACCCAGATTTACGACGGTATTCAACGACCACTTCCTACGCTTGAAGAAGTCATGGGTGTTTTCATCACTCGTGGTGTCGATGCCGATGCATTTGATCTCGAAAAGAAGTGGACTTTCGAACCAGTCGTCGAAAAAGGCACTGCAGTTGAAGGTGGACAAGTTATTGGACACGTTCAAGAAACCGAAACCATCGTGCACAAAATTATGGTTCCTCCAACCATGAGTGGCGTTATCAAGAGCATCAAATCTGGTGATTTCAATGTGACAGAAACCGTTTGCGTTCTCGAAGACGGTGGAGAGATTCAGATGATGCAAAAGTGGCCTGTACGGACACCTCGTCCATACCGCCAAAAGTATGCGCCTGATACTCCTCTGGTTACAGGTATGCGTATTCTGGACTTCCTCTTCCCACTTGCAAAGGGTGGTGCAGCTGGTATTCCTGGACCATTCGGATCTGGTAAGACAGTTACACAACAATCTCTCGCAAAGTACTCCGATGCACAAATTGTTGTTTACATCGGATGTGGTGAGCGTGGAAACGAGATGACTGAAGTATTGGATGAGTTCCCTCACCTGATTGATCCAAACACAGGAAAGCCTCTGATGAACCGTACTGTCATGATCGCAAATACTTCCAACATGCCTGTAGCTGCTCGTGAAGCATCTGTATACACAGGAATCACCATTGCAGAATACTTCCGTGACATGGGATATGACGTCGCACTCATGGCTGACTCAACATCTCGTTGGGCTGAAGCAATGCGTGAGATTTCATCCCGTCTTGAAGAAATGCCTGGTGAAGAAGGATACCCTGCGTACCTTTCATCCCGTATTGCAGAATTTTATGAACGTGCTGGTCGTGTTGAAACCAAGAACGGCGATGACGGATCAGTAACTGTTATCGGTGCTGTAAGTCCACCAGGTGGAGATATTTCAGAACCGGTTTCCCAAGGAACTCTTCGTATTGTCAAGGTTTTCTGGGGATTAGATGCAGGTCTTGCACGACAACGTCACTTCCCTGCTATCAACTGGCTGAACTCGTATTCTTTGTATCCACAAAGTTTGAACCAGTGGTTCAGAGACAACATCGCTCAAGACTTCCCAGAAGTTCGAACACAAATCAGCGGTTTGTTACAAGTTGAATCCGAACTACAAGAAATCGTTCAATTGGTTGGTTCCGACGCATTACCTGTCGACCAACAATTGACGCTTGAAGTTGCACGTATGATTCGTGAATACTTCTTGCAACAGAATGGTTTCCACGAAGTTGATGCATTCTGTGACATCAACCTACAATACTCCATGTCGAAAGCAATTCTCAGCTTCCAAGATGCTGCGAAGAATGCAATGGCAGCAGGTGCACAACTCAACGATGTTGTCAACGTACCTGCTCGTACTGCGCTTATGCGTGGTCGATTCGAAAAGGGCTACGTCGATACAATCGAATCCATGGTGAAAGACATGGTCGATGAAATCGCTGCTACCGTGGAGGAAAACTGAGGACGTGAAATTATGACAGGAAAGGAATATCGAACCATTACAGACGTAAAAGGGCCGCTCGTGTTCTTGAACAAGACAGAACCCGTTGCATTCGGTGAAATCGTCAGCCTACGACTTGCTGATGGAAGCATCAAGAACGGACAAGTTCTCGACACATCAGACGATTTGGTAATTGTCCAAGTTTTCGAAGGAACTGCAAAGATTGACCGAACAGCTGGTGTTACTTTCATGGGGGATGTTTTCAAACTCCCAGTAAGTACTGACCTTGTCGGTCGAATTCTCGATGGTGCAGGACGCCCAAGAGACGGTGGACCTGATATTGTTGCAGAAGAAAACGCTGACATCATCGGTGCTGCAATCAATCCATTCAGTCGACAAAGCCCTCACGATTTCATTCAAACTGGAATCTCTGCTATTGACTGCTGTACAACACTCGTTCGTGGACAGAAGTTACCGATCTTCTCGGCCTCTGGTCTTCCACACAACGATATCGCACTACAGATTGCTCGACAAGCAAAACTCCCAGGCAGTGATGAACAATTCATTGTTGTATTCTGTGCAATGGGTATCACTGCTGAAGAATACAACTTCTTCCGTTCTGACTTAGAGCGAACTGGTGCTCTCGAAAATGCGGTATTGTTCGTCAACCTTGCTGACGACCCTGCTGTTGAGAGAATCATTACGCCACGTCTTGCTTTGACTGCTGCTGAATACCTAGCATTCGAACACGACTACCACGTACTCGTTATCTACACAGACATGACAAATTACTGTGATGCACTTCGTCAAATTGGTGCAGCACGTGAAGAAGTTCCTGGTCGACGTGGATATCCTGGTTACATGTACACTGACCTTGCAATGCTCTACGAGCGTGCAGGTATCGTAAAGGGCAAGAAGGGATCAATTACTCAATTCCCAATTCTAACCATGCCAGGTGACGATATTACACACCCGATTCCTGATTTGTCTGGATATATTACTGAAGGACAAATCGTTATCTCTCGTGAATTACATCAACAAGGTATCTATCCGCCGATCAACGTTCTTCCATCTCTTTCTCGATTGATGGGTTCCTGTATTGGTGCAAAGACAACTCGTGAAGATCACAAGTCAGTTTCTGACCAAATGTATGCTGCATATGCTCAAGGTCGTGAACTTCGAGGTCTTGTTGCTATCGTTGGTGAAGATGCACTCAATGAGCGTGACAAGCAACTGCTTGACTTCTCTGGTGTTTTCGAAGACCGTTTCCTACGTCAATCTCGTGACGAAGACCGTTCTATTGAAAATACATTGAATCTATGCTGGGAACTTATGGCTTCAATCGATACCAAGTACCTTGTTCGTCTTGACCAAGATTGGATTGACAAGTACCATCCTGAGAACCGCTCCTGAATACTGAGGTGAAGAAATGGCGCTTGACATTAAACCAACCCGAAGTGAGTTGATTAAACTCAAGGGTCGAATCAAGCAGACCAAAAACGGATATAAACTTCTGAAAATGAAGCGCGATGGTCTTTTCCATGAATTCCGACAACTTTTATCTGTCATGATTGAAGCGAAGAAGGAAATTACTGAAGCATATCGTCTTGCAAAACAACGTATCGATCTAGCAAATGCAATTGAAGGCGGTCTTGCAGTACGAGCTGCTGCGATTGCTAACAGCGCTCATCCAGAAGTCGAAGTTGAACGAAGAAACATCATGGGTGTTGTTGTTCCATCCGTTAGTGGTACAAACCTCAAGTCGACATTTGCGGAACGCGGTGTCGGTTTCATTGGTTCATCACCATACATCGATGAAGCAAGCGATACCTTCAGTGAATTGATCGAGAAAATCGTTACAGCTGCTGAAATGGAAGCAACTTTGAAGCGACTTCTCGAAGAAATTGAAGCTACAAAGCGTCGTGTTAATGCTCTCGAATTCAAGGTCATTCCAGAACTTGAAGAAGCGAAGGTTTTCATTCAACTCAGGCTTGAAGAAATGGAACGAGAAGAAACGTTCCGATTGAAGCGATTCAAGAATAAGTGATTCTTCCCTAAGCCTGTCTAAAGGGCATGATTGATGGGGGAGTTATGACCAGCCCAAACTACAAGGGAGGTGTTTCAACGTATGTCAGAATCTAAAGATACAGATTTGATACCACTTTCTGCACACAAGAATACGTGGACTCAGCGCGATTTACTTGCGAGTATTATCGGCAGATACATGACTGTAAAATCTCACCTTGGTGGTCTTTGGCCAACTTGGGATGTAGAAGCAGAGCATCTCGACAAACGCTTAATCGAACTGAACATCTATCTCGAGAAACTTGGTTGGATGGCTCGTTTACGACGCGGCGATAACAACCAACTCACTGCATTGCCACTTCCACACGGTCAATTCCCAGGAAAAAGAATTCACATGTATATGTGGATTGCTTCGATCATCACAGTTCTTTTCTCTGGTGTTCGATGGATGGAATCTGGCAGGCCAGATGGAGGCTGGTTCATCGAATCCGTCTATCTTGATGCGTTTGTTGGCTATGTATTGCCAATTCTTTTCACGCTAGGACTTGCTTCTTTTGTACAAGCGAAAATATCATCACATTATGGTGTTCGTAGTGGGCATATTTTGCCAATACCTGACCCTTCGATACTCCTATGGCTCTTCTCAGGTCTTTCTGCCTCATATTTCATCTGGCCGTTTGGCATCTTCTTCATACCAACATTACCTAGAATGGATGCTCGCCCTTGGCCAGATCGTAAATCGTTAGCCTACTCTTCATTGAGTGTCCCACTAGTTTTGCTGCTAAGTGGGTTCATTTTCTGGACAGTAGGACTCTTCCTTTCATCAGATCCGTTCACACTCACAAGCGAACCCATGCGACTTAATGCCCCATTCTTGATTGAACTGTTTGGTTCAGGATTCAACCAATACTTTGACATTCATCTCGATTGGAGTCACCCCTTCCTCTTTTCTGCTGCATTTTTGACATTGGTTGGATGGCTTCTTCTTCTTCCAATTCCAACCTTCCCTGGTGGTCGATTACTCGTTTCCAGAATGGGGATACATGAGGCGAGAAGCTCGAGCACTCAAATCCTCATGTTCATGATTCTAATCACTGCTGCCTTTTTCATATTCAACGCCTTTGAAGGATTCACGATTTGGATTCCTATCCTGGCAGTCGTCCTTCCATTGTTGTTGTTTATTGGTGGGGATCCTCGGATTCCAGTTATCCTTGATGGAGATGTACCGCTTGATGAAGAATCTCATCGAAGTCTTGGTATCATCCTATTTGTTGCACTTCTTTTTGCCATTCCTCCTGAATTCCCTCTTGAACCCGTTGAACGATGGGATTCTGATCTAGAATATTTAATCGAAGATCCAGAATCTGCCTTATTGGATGGTGAATTCTGGAACTCAACTCAAACAATTATTCTATCTAATCCCTCGATGCAAGCAAATACCTACAAAATATCTATCCCTTCATTTTCAGGCTCAGGTTGGACCACTGAATTATCGTGCGAATCTACAAATTGTGAGGGGATTCTTGAATCGGATGATTCACTTTCCATCACAATAGATTTCAGTCATCTCAATTCTACGATAATGCCAACATATTTTGCCTATGATCTTCAACTCGTTCTTGGTGATGAGTCATTCTTGGAATCGTTCACACTTTATCCCGACTTGAATTCATCAGTTGGTTCGGAATGGAGTTACCTTCGAACGGATTCTGGTGTTCTAACCTGCCTCCCAGTTTATCTTGTTAAAGATATGACCGCGTCTGCATCATTGCCTAATTTGAATGCCCAATGGGCCTCGTATCTTTGGTTTGATGGTGAAGCAGGATTGGAAACTGAAGTTGATGCACAATCAAACTCAATCTGTTTGGAGAGCAATGACGCTGGGCTAACAGATGCTCTCTCAGCCGAGTTAAGTGTTGTTGAACTCAATGGTAATCAGTTTCATGTTGGTTTTGACAAGACCTGGCCACACGTAGTCTCCTCCTCTGAAATTGGATGGCTGGTTAATGATGAACTTGGCTGGGGTGCTCCTTTCGAAAACAATTCAGGTTTACTTTACAGAGAAAATAGTACCACATGCACAGGTAATGAATTTCTGAGTACACCTCGCCATTCGAACTCGACTAACTGGACATGGGACTTGAGTATTTGGCCAAGTCAAAGGATACCAGTGATCGATGAGAATGAATCAGTTCATGTTAAATTCCCAACTGGACACTATTCTCATTGCGATCTTGAATCACTGGAGCAAACGAAGTTTAAGATTCAAGAGGGACCTGATATTATTCTCAAAATCGATGACCAAATCATCAGGCTTTGGGATGCTCCATTGAATTTAAGCAACGAGGGAATTATATTTTCACTATACAACAGCAACAATGAATCTGTTCTTCTTCGTCATGAAACAAATGGAGATGCACAATGGGACCTATCATCCTTACCTGATGCTTTACCTCAAGGTTGGACACACTTCGATGTGCCTGTGCCAAGTTCTGAGCTCACAACTCTTCAACTGATTCATCAAGATGGAGCAATAATGCTTCACTTTGGTGGCTATCTGGAGGGTTAGTATGCGAATCGGAATCATTGGATCTGGTTCAATTGGTTCCCTTGTAGCAGGATGTCTCGCTTCAACAGATAGCGATATTCTTCTCTATGGAAGGGGGTTACATGCTGCTGAATTGATGGTTAATGGTTTGACTATTTCTGGGGTTAAAGAAGAACACATCAATGGAGACCGTTGGGAGATTATTCCTTCAGAGCAACCCCTTCCTTCATCGATTCATTCTTCTTGTGATGTTGTTATTTTCACTGGAAAACCATCGACAGATCTGGAGTTTCTGGAGGTTGGGGGGCGTATTTTGAAACCAGATGGCATTTCATTCTCATTGTCGAATGGAATGGGGTTTGAGGAAAAGATGGTTCATTCATTTGGTG
>JAKMFY010000170.1 GCA_022425185.1 Candidatus Poseidoniaceae archaeon
TTTGGAGATTGAATGTAAACAAATGAGCGATTACGGCGCTTTTCAAAACGTGCTGCGATATCGACAACACCTCCCTCTCCGCTTGCTAAGCGTAACTTTCTGCTGTATCGTGGCCATTCATCAGGAACCGTTTCAATGGTAACATCGAACAAATCACAAGGTTGTCTGGAATGGAGTTTTCCAGTGGCTAATTGCTGGTGGACTTCGATACCACACATGAAGCCAAGTTGTTCTGTATCGAACGTAGAAGCGTCCTCAAGAACGCCTTCTGGTTCCTCACGAACAATCTCAGCCATAACCATCCCACGCGTATCCACTTCATGAGGTGAACGCTTAAGATTCAAACAATTTGAAGCGTATCGTATCCATTCGGCCGCATCAACCGCCCATTTTGATTGAGTTTCTCAATGATTTCTTCTGCTTTGGCTCGAGGGATATTTTCACGCTCAGCTTCATTGATGACGTCTAAGAGTTGCGCAACCCCTCCTCCATTCTTCTGGAATCGATCGATAATGTCGAGAATTGTTCGTTCAGCATGACGGGCGCCTCCCTTTTTATTGGCTTGCACCGCTGTTTCGTCGAAGTTTTCACCCATCAAATCATAACGCCACAGTCGGGTCAAGCGGACTGCCCGTTCAGCATCTTGGAGAGTTGCGGTTTCTGCGAGTCGTATCCTTGCACTCGCTTCTGTCAGTCGTGCAAGCGCTTCGAGAGAACGAGCAGTGATTGCAACAGAATCCTGGAAATCTCCTGATTTTTTCCGTTCTCCGACGTAGTAATCGATGATAAATCTCCTTGCTTCCTCGTCGAGATTCGGGTGTATTGATCGCTTTGAAAACGCGATGTATTTTCGCATGAAATCCCTATGAAGATGTCCTTCTGTGTGCGATGGGGTTACAATAACAGAACTCTGTTTTGTTGGATCTGGAGCTGAGCCCTCATTGACAAGTAACTCGCTTGTTCCTGAGAATCGATTGTTGACGATGTGCCCTGCAATCTTTGCGTCTTTGTCTTCAGATGGTTCATCGGTCAAGAGCCAAATAACATCGAAACGTGAAATTAGAGGCGGGTCGAGATTTATTTGGCCTGTAAATGGTACTTCAGAAACGGGTTGGAAGCGACCTGCTTTCGGGTTTGCTGCTGCAAGAACAGCACATCGAGTTCTCAAACTGGCGTTAATTCCTGCTTTTGATATTGAAATTCGTTGTTGCTCCATCGCTTCGTGCATGCTAGAACGGTCGGATTGGTTCATTTTGTCGAATTCGTCAATAGCGGCAAGTCCTTGATCAGCGAGAACAAGTGCCCCAGCCTCAAGTGTCCAGCGACCATCAGCGTTCGAATCTTGAACCGCTGCTGCCGTAAGACCAGCCGCTGATGCTGACATTCCAGAAGTAAATCTTCCACGTGGAGATATCTTACCCATGTATGCCAAGAGTTGAGATTTTGCAACCCCAGGATCTCCCATCAGTAGGATGTGGATGTCGCCACGATTTCTCGTTCCGTCAGGATTGAGCCGTGCTACACCTCCAAACAGTTGAAGCATCAGCGTTTCCTTGATTTTCTCCATACCAAAAATCGATGGTGCAATAGAACTCGACAAGCGATCATAAATGTCTGGTGAACTAGCAAGGTCTCGGATTTCTGCTTCTTCTTCATCAGAAACAACGATTTCTTCTAATGCAAGATTTTGACGTTCAAGCGATTGCATTCTAAGGAAGATGTCGAAGACTGGAGTGTCTTTTCCATTCTTCCTTTGAGAACGAATAAACAGAACTCCGTTCGCTTTAACTCGGTCGCCAGGGTTCACCTTACCCGTCAGATCATGTTCAGCGATACAACTCAGACGTTCTGGTTGTATACCACCGCGAACTTGTTCCGGTAGTTCTTGCAGTTCAATAAATTGAGAATTGATAAGCACAGACCTATCATGAAGTAACTGGAATCGAGTTTGCCTGCTATTCATGCCGCAACCACCGTCGATCTGAGTACACTCCATCGGCTGAATGAGTTCTTGTTCATTTGGTTGATTAATCGTAATCAAATGTTCACAGGCTACGCATTTGAATGTTGCAGAGTACATTCTTGGACGTACTCCTGAAATCTTCGTGATGACAGCATCGATGGCCAACATAGCACCGATGTCATCTGAACGAAGTTGTGAAACAGTTCGTACTTGATCGCTAGGAAGATGAACAATACGAACCCAAGGATGGATTGCTCCATGTCCAACATCAGCAAGCAATTCTCGTAGGGCTCTGTTTGAGGCATCGTAATGGAGTTCGGGCTGACTGAGTATACTCTGTGCAAAATCATGATCAAATCCTTCGATGATTTGGTAAGAGACTTCTAGACTTTGAACATCAGGCCAAAGTTGTGCAATATTGTGAACGGCTTCAGTGAAATGAGCATGAAGGAGGGTGGACCAGCGAGCTGTTAAATCGAAATCCTGAATCATGGTATTCACACTGCGTGGAGTTGTAGATAATGGGCTACAGTTTATAGAAAGCGCGCTCAATCAAATCCACCCCCCTGTTTCCACTGGAGAATTATAGAGGTGTCATTCGCTTTTTAGCCGCTTTTTTTGATGCCAGTGGAACTTCTCCAAAGAACAATTTTTACAATCG
>JAKMFY010000175.1 GCA_022425185.1 Candidatus Poseidoniaceae archaeon
GGTGTAGCCAGGTCCATCATAGTGGGTTTTCATCCCGCCGACCCGGGTTCGAATCCCGGCACGAGCACCAAAGATGAACTTCGTTCATAGAAACCAAGAAGTTTATACATATGATAAATATGCCAAACCTATCATGAGTGGGTTTTGATGTTAGGGGTCATGCAAATTAAAGTCTCAACTCTGGTAGGCAAAGCAAATAATTTACCTGGGGTGAAATTGCTCGAAGTATTTGAAAAAATCGAATTCCTAAAGCAATTTAATCCGACTGGCAACCTTTCCTTTTTTCTTTTGAAAGGATCATATAAAAATCGTAAAAAATTTGAGAAATTTAAGAAGAATGAAGCCTTAGAAGTGGTTGAACGCTTTGAAGTCACTGATTCATACGCCATCTTCTCAGGACATCTGGATGGCCCTGTAATTCAAATGCTGTCCATGTTTGAAAATGCTTGGCCCATCTCTCCCACTTCACTCGATTCTGAACAATTTATTCTTACGATTCAGGGGGGTGCGACTGGATTATCGAATTCTCGCAAAAAGTTGATTGATATTTTTGGGGACTCGTTCCAAATAAGTATCAACAACAATTTTCAAGGCCAATGGGATACCGCTCCAGGTCTTCCTCGAAGGCGAAAAGAAGTTCTGGAAACTGCAATTGAAATGGGATACTACAATGCTCCTCGGCAATGCAGGCAAAGGGATATTGCTGATTCGATTGGGCTCAAGCAAGGCACTGTTGCAGAACATCTTCAAATCGCTGAATCACTCATTATCAACGCGTGGTTCCAACAAGGAAGAAAATTAGGTAAGTGAACTGATTTCATCCCTGTTGTAAAGGGGTGGAGGTTTTTGCTTTCTTAAACCACCACAGAGCGATTCCGAGAGTGATAATAAGAATCACACCCATCAACAACTCACGTTCAAGTATCCATTCAACTGCTTCCATCGCCGATTCTCCATAGATGAATATGAAAAGTGCTTCTAGGCCGAACCTTAGGCCTCGACCAAAAATTCCAGCGATGATAAACGGTCGCAATTTCATATCGCTCGCTCCCGCCATCCATCCAAACACTTTGTATGGTAATGGGGAGACTGCGGCTATGAACATGCCCAGCGTCCCGTACCGTTCAAACATATTTGCAAGTTGTTGGCGATGATGAGATTTACCAAACTTATCGATCAGTTTTGTACCGTATCTTTTCCCAAGAGCATGCCCAATGATAGCTCCAAGTACAGAGGAAAGTGTGACTACCAGCCATAGCCAAATCAGTAGTGTGCCATTATTTCTCGCTTCGTAAGCCATTGGTAAAAACAACACATCTGGAGGTATGGGTTGGATAATCGCTTCAGTGAATGAGAGAAGCGCTAATGCTAATGGCCCAAATAATTCAAAGAAGTCGAGTATGACTTCTTCCCCAATCATGGTTCTTGGTGTCGATGTTGCTTCTTGAGCATATGGGTCATCGGTGCCTTCTTTACATCGGTTCTCCAGCAAAATACAATGCGCGTCCTCGATACTGCTGCCTTGCTTCATTGGCCAGTTGAGCGATGCAGAGGCGGGATTGTTGCAGTTTCCCAACAAGATGAACTGCTTAGAGTTGATGAACAACGTTCAATGCTAATGGAATCAGCATCTCTTAACTGGCAGGTGCCGTCTGAACCCGCTCTCCAAAGAGCGAAAGAAATTGCCTCTGAAACAGGGGACTTGCCCCGTCTTTCAGATGTTGACTTAGATGTCCTTGCTTTAGCAATTGATCAAAATCTCCTTTTGATCACAGATGACTATCGGATGAAAAACGTCGCTCGTAAATCGGGTATTCCTGTCGAGGGTGTTCTTACAAAGGGTGGCAAAAAGCAGTGGAAATGGATTTTACGATGCATCGGATGTAGAGCGGAAGAAGAGGTGCCTTTGGATGCTAAACAATCAAAAAAAGATGATGTTCAACTCTGTGATCGATGTGGTTCACCAATGAAATTGAAACGGGGTTAATCACTCTTCATCGCTGAGCGTTTCAAGGACCTTGACTTTCTTTTCCAATTCCTCTACAGACATTCCTTCGGGGTCAATTCCAACCGCTTTGGCACGATCCATGAGCACTTGATCAGGGGTTTTCCCTCCTGCTTCGAGGTCTGCAATTGTAGCTGCAGTAGTTGCTTCTGAGAGCCCTTTGTTGAACTCGCCCTTTGAACGGCCAAGAGCATTTGCCATTTTTGGTAATCGTTCAGCACCGAACAGAATAAAGAAGATAGCCAAAAGGATGACGATTTCGAGTGGTCCTGGACTAAATGCCATTGTATTCCCTATCCGAGCCTGTAGGTTCTTGCTTTCAAGGCTTACCATCACACAAGAGCGAATTGTACGGTTCAGCCACCAGAGACTGGAGGTAGAAGGGCGACTTCATCGCCTTGTTGTGGGTGGATGTCGAGAGGACATCTTTCTCCATTCAAGGCCACAGCAAGCCCTTGTCCAATCCAATGTTGCATGTCAAGAGCATGGACAATATCTTCGATACTCATCCCGTGATGCCATTCAATTTTTGAAGTTCTTGATCCAATCGCTTCAGCAATTGGACCAAACGCCAATACACGCACATACCCTGCAACTTCGGTCATGCATCGGGATTCATGCGGTAGTTTATCAATGCGCAGCCGTAAGGTTTTGCATGGCGTTAGCACTGAAGGCGGAAGGCTTGTGGAAACTCTATGAATCGGGTGAATCCGTCATCAAGGCTGTCGAGAATGTATCTCTCGAGGTTGAACAGGGTGCAATGGTGGCAATTATGGGCCCCTCAGGTTGTGGAAAAACAACCTTACTCAACGTTCTTTCAGGAATCGACGAACCATCCTCTGGGTCGGTTTCTATCAATGGAGAGAATCTGTATGGTTCCAATGATGACGTCCGAACACGAGTTCGTGGTTCAAACATGGGTTTCATCTTTCAAGAATTCAATCTTTTGCCAGTAATGACTGCTTTAGAGAACGTTGAGTTGCCTCTTCTTCTTCAAGGAAAAACCTCACTTAATGCTAGAGAAGAGGCATCAAAAGCCCTCGCCGCAGTAGGGCTTGGAGATCGATTACACCATCGTCCTGCAGAATTGTCCGGAGGTCAACAACAACGTGTTGCTGTAGCAAGAGCGGTTGTTCATCGTCCGGCGATTGTCCTCTGTGATGAACCCACAGGGAATCTTGATACTGAAACGTCAGAATCAATACTTGGATTGTTACGAACTTTGTGTAAAGTTGGGAAGACGACGTTCCTCATTGTAACTCACGATCACTCGATTGCCGAACAGTGTGATCGTATTCTTCAGATGGCAGATGGGAAATTCCGTCATACCTCTGAGGAGGAATAAACTTGATTGCTCTGCTGCTTTTGTCTTTCGTCATACTTCTTTTGGCGATCATAGCAGCAATTGGGTTACGCCATGATTGTTCTCTCAAGAATCGCCTGATTATTATCGTGATTCCCTTCCTTGATTCCCTGTTGTCTCATTTTGTTCTTCAATGGTTTGGACTTGGCCCATCGACGGTCTTTGTTGGAAGTGCAATGTTTGGAATATTGAGTCTTCTAGGCGTCCAAGCTTTACTAAGCCCAAGGAGGCTCCTCGTGTTCAAACTCGCATGGCAACAAATACGACGTCGTCAAAGACAAGCAGCTCTTCTCATGGCTGGATTAATGATAGGTTCTGCAATAATAAGTTCCTCCCTCATCGTTGGAGATTCTTTAGACGAGACGGTACGAAAAGAAGTCGAAGCCGCATGGGGTTCAACTGATATCGTCATCTCAGGATATGATTCTACGATAGGGCAGGTTGTTGAGATTCCTTCATCCATTGTTGATGAACTAAGAGAACTCGATGTTGATGGAGTCAATTCTATTCAGGCAGGTAGAATCACCACGGCATCTGTCGAAACCAGTGAAGGGATTGCAGAACCGAATGTGCCATGGTTTGCGTTAGAACATCAAGAAGATGCTCTCATTGGGTCTTCTTCAAATGGTTTGACATGGTATGAACTTGAAGAAGCAAGGCGTTTTTCAAACCAATCAATTGTGGTCATCAATCGTGCACTTTCCGATGAACTTGATGTCGATGAAGGTGATGAGATTGAACTCGGTTGGTTCGTTCGTTCGGATTCGGGCATTGAACGTACGAAACAATCATTTTTGATTCATGATGTTGTTTCAATGGCGAATCAAGGACAACTTGCAGGTACGACCTCTCCAGCGGTTTTTACCGATTTGCAATCTGCTCAGACATTGCAGCAATCGGGTCAAAATGTAACAACAATCCGTTTGTCGATCAAAGGCATTGAAGAAACAAGAAATGGATATTCACCTTTGATTGAACAATTAGGACTGGCATTGAATCAAACGATTGATGCAGAAGATTCTGGCTTGCAATTCCTAGCCGATGATGGAAGCGATTCGTTCACGATTGCCTCTTCGCAAGGGTTGGGCCGAATTCCGGCTCCTCTGGTTCGTTCGATGAAACAGAATCAAAGCGATTTAATGGAGGATTCGTCTCTTTTGGAGGTGTTGCAAGTTCCATTAATTAGTTTGAAAGCAAACGGTTCAGAACTACTCACACTTGCTGATGGGGATCTGAATCAAGTTGTCTCAGAAGAAGATGCGATCTGGCATTCGGGGTCTGGCGGTTTTGGATACGAGCGCGATGATAACGAATCATGGGTATGGCGAGTTCCTTCGGGCTCGATAATTACCGATATTAGTATAGACAATGAGTATGGTTTTGCATCATACGATGAGGGACTAATTCTTGGGAATAGCTCAGATGAGGACTCGACCCTTCGTCTCTTGAAGGACAGGGACATGGTTGCAGTAGATCTTCATGAGGGTACATGGTTTGCTCTTGAGGATGGTCTTAATCGAACACTGTGGTATGGAGATATTAGAAACGATTCAGAGACATCTTTTCCTCTAAATTTGGATACTCCCCAAACGGTTCTAGATTGGGATTTGGAATATCACTCAAGTGAACTATTCTTGAAAGTTGAAGGTCTTCTGTCGATTGATTATTACAAGCGGGCTTGGAGTGGGGAGGAATCCAATTTTGTTGAGATTACAGAATCAGAATGGCCCGTTTCATCACCGAGTGCTCCCTCCGTATGCGCATCTGGAAAAGGGTCCATAGTAAGCAATGAAGAAGCATGGTGCATAGAATCACCAGGAATCATTGTACGTTCAATCTCGGATGGTTCAATACAATCGATTCGCCTTCCGATTCTTTCAGATGCAGGTGGTTTTGGTACTCTTCCTCAAATGTTCTTCGCAATTGATGGAGACGTTCCATCGTTGAATGTTACTGAGACTGAACTGATGATAGGGAATCGCTTGCAAATGATTTCTAGTGTTGCAAATGGTTCACTAAACGCCTCTGGTCTCTTTCAATTTGCATTTGGTTCAGATGATTCACAGCAACTCAACATCAATGGTTCGTTTACAGAAAACGATCAACTCTCTCAATTATCAGAACTAGAACCTGTTGTCCTTGGCCTTGTCAATATTAACGATGGAGAAACATTGGCGGCTGCTGAAGACGACGAACGATCGATGCTCGTCTTTGGTTCTGTATCGCTTCAAGAGCGTATCGCTATTGAAAGCCATCTCAATGAACTCGTAGGATTCGAGGAAATGTCACTTTCAATTCTAACAGTAAAACTTGATGCTATGGAGCAAGCCGAAGCCTCTTCAGGAGTATTGTCGGCAATGTTCCTCGTGTTTGGTTCTTTTACGATAGCAGCGGGTGTTCTTCTTGTTGTGACCATCGTGATGATGTTGGTCGATGTTCGACAAAAAGAGTACGCGACGGTTCGAGCGCTTGGGTTCACACGATCTGATTTGCGATACATGACCATGATCGAAGGTTCGATTGCAGCTTTCTTTGGATGTGGTATCGGTTCGCTTCTTGGCATGGGACTTGCTTGGTTCATAGGAATCGGCTTTTCAAGCGTCTTTGCCAATGCTGGTACAGATGTTTTTACATTCCACGTGGATTCATCATCTCTGGCTTCTGGTTGGTTCTGGGGTTTCCATCTTTCGATACTAACATTGTTCTTCTCGGCTCTTTGGTCTTCTCGTTTGATTATCGTTCATGCTCTAAAGAGTGTCCCTCAACGAATTCCAAAGCATGTGCCTTGGGCGATATACATCTTCCTTATTCTCATGGCCAGTGCGGCGTTGGGGAGTATTGCATTTTTCTTTATTGGAGGACAAGGGGTTGCTCACTCGATGTGGATATTGTTTGGATGCAGTGTAATTCTCTTTACAATGCCAATTCTATTCTGGGTCATCCCTGTCCTTCGAGCACGGAGAAAAATCGATGGTACATTACCAGTCTTCAGAGAGGCTCCTCGTAGGACGATTGGCTGGAGTGGTGTCGCCTTGTTGGTGTGGACAGGGCTACCCTCTTCACTCGATCCTGTGCGTAATGATTTGATTGCAAATGAATTATCATTCATCCTAATTGGTCTCGTCCAAGTGTTCGCCGGAGTATTGGTCTTAGCTGCTCTCGCTCCGACGATGATACGTGGATTGTTACGTTTACCAAAATTATCCAGTGGGCCAGTTCTTCCAGTAGCTTTGTCGTACCCACTTCAGAAACCACTTCGAACTGCTGTGGTGATGGGTATGTTTTCAATCACAGTGTTCTCTGTTATCGTTCTAAGTGGCTATACATTGCAATTTGATAACTATTCGAGTTCGTTTGTTGAAGAATCAGAAGGTGAGTTTGAGTTGATGCTTTCATCTTCTAGGTCACGTCCTCTGCAACTCGAAGGTCCAGTAGAAGAATGGGGATTAGAGAATTCCAATGTTGAACAAATCGATGCGATAGGACGGGTGTATAGGGCCCAAGCCTTCCTTGAAAACGATGAAGAAACTCGTTCCCCGTATATCCTTAGAGGTGTTGATGAGGATTTCGTAAATCATGGGGGCATTTCGCTCCACATCTGGGATGAGGGACTTGGGGACTCCTCTGAAGAAGCCTGGATCTCCATGTATCAAAGAACAGACGTGGTTTTCGTTGATGCTTCGTTTGGTCTTGAGTCATCTCTTGATGGGACTTCGATTGGTATTTTCCCTGCCAGAGTCGGTGAAAACATCACAATTATCGATTCAAAACAGCCGAGTCATCGTCGTGTTGTGACAGTTGGCGGTATCCTTGAACAATCTTCGTATTTGTTTTCTGCAGGGGTTTGGATGCCATCCGAACCAGTGATTGAGCAATATGATGGGGATTTAACCCGAGTCTATGTCTCAGTCTCGCCGGATAGTACCGCGAGTTCGTCATTCGAAAACCAAGGCGTGTCATACTATGAGGCTGCTGGGAAATCGAAAGGAGAGAGGGAAGCGGCTGCAGAACTTAGCCAACAATTGAGTTTGGATTTAGAAAAAGAAGGAGTTCAGGTATCACTTATCGCAGAAGAGGTTGCGTTGATCCAATCTCTTGTTTTATCCATCCTCGCCCTTTTCGAAGGATATCTTTCCATTGGGTTGGTGATTGGCATCGCAGGCATCGGTGTCGTAACCTATCGTTCTGTTTCAGAACGTAGAAAGCATATCGGAATGTTACGTGCAATAGGCTATACTCAAGGAATGGTCTTGAGAATCCATGTTGTGGAAGTAACATGGGTTTCTCTATTGGGAATACTCAACGGAATCGTGATAGGCTTGCTTTTCCACATTGGGCTTCACTCTGCTGTATGGGAGAAGGAAGGTGCTTCGCTTGTACTGCCTTGGCCAACTGCTATCGTTATGTTCTTAGGAGGGTGGCTTCTTGTTTTCTTAGCCACTCTAGGTCCTGTTCGTGCAGCATCCAAGATTCCACCTTCCGAAGCATTACGCTCTAGTTCTTGAAATGTTAAACCCTGTGCTGAGTCCCAATCAGTGAACTTTGAAGACAAATTAATTTAATAAAAAAACTCAATAAATATCGCACCCATAGTATATATACGGCGTTTATCGTAGGGCGAGTTACCGCCCCATTGGAGGATATGACATGAAAAAAATTACCCCTGTAATGCTTGTGCTTTTGTTGGTTGCTAGCCTAATGGCAAACATCGACATTACACAACTAGAAACAAACGAAGTAGTAGAGGACACGGGAGCACGTTCAGGTGCTGACGCAGACCTCGTTGCAATTACTTCACCGAAAGAAACCGTTTGCGAACCAACATGCCGCAATGAGCTCTTTGTAGGCCAAGATACGACCTTCGAAGTATTCATTCAGAATGCTGGTGACACTGCAATCACCGAACTTGGCTACAAAGCTCAGGTTTGGAATGCTGATGGAAACGGCAACCCACTAAACCTCGCTTTAGACAGCAATGGTGCAGACCTAGAATGGAATAATCCTGACGTTATCTGCGATGATACTACTGTCTGCGACGACCAATCTCTTGCTGCAGGAGATGTACTCAAAGGTGGCAAGACAATGATTCAATATGGAGGTGGCGATGCTACCTGGACTCCTACTGCAGGTATCTATGTCGTTCAAATCGAAGTCTACTCTGACCAAGATGTCGAAGCGGCAAACGATGTACAGCAGGTTTACGTAGAAGTACGCGATTATCTCGACATCGAAGTCGACATCGCTTGGGATGATGAAAGCTTCAGCTCTGGAATCGCAACTGGTGAAGGTGCCAAGGCATTCACAATTACCGTAGAACTCAACGGATCCTCAGACTTCATTACCCACAACTTGACGATGAATATTGACGTATCTGGCGACGTTGCGTCTGCTTCTGGCGATGACATTGCTGATTTGAAGTCGGCTACTTTAGGTTCCCTTGTTCACTCAGTCAACGTTGGTACTGACCAACTTGTCGATGTTTACCAAAACGAAACTGACCCTACGGACAAGATAACTGATATTCGCACTATTATGTCCAATAACATCAACAATGGTGTCTGGGAATACAAAGGCTCTGTTTTACCTGATACAAACGAACAAGAGGCTGCATACTCCATCGATGTCCAACTCGGCGGTTACACACTTTATGGGCAATTTGAATCATGTCAGGAAGTTGTCGTACAGAATGAAACCGACCAAGATGGAAACGACGTGTCCACGACAGTCACTTACAGCCATTTCTGCGAAGAAGCATTTGTACGAGATGATATCACAAACAACAATGCTGATGAGATTACTGGAACATTGTCAACATTCCACGACATCCGCATCTCGATGCTAACTGTCAACCAAGGTTACAACTCTGATGGAACTGGAATCGCAACCTACATCGTAGGCGCAGGCGAACCTGGTGATCTTTCCGTAGGCACCTCCTACATCGACGCATCTGTCGAACACAGAGGTTCTGCTCTTACTGAGTTGTATGACTGGAACGTTACGTTCACCATCACAAATCTCGATACAAATGAAGTAGTTACTGAAAGGGTAAACGAATGTGTCCAAGGTGTAGAACCTTCATACAACCACGCTTTGCTCGGTACTGGAGCAATGGCGTTCAACCAAGGACATGCATGTACAATGATTGAATTCGATGTTGGTACATACACGATCGAAGCCAATCTCATCATGGAAGAGAAAACAACTGATCAGAAACTGTCGAACAACCTTGTCTCGATGCAAAAAGAAGTTCGAAACAACCTCCCAGTCGTTTCCTCACTCGACCTGGTAACTCAAGGTGACCTCATGCTCGGTATGGAAAACATGCTCGAATTTGAGGTATCCGTCTTTGATGCAGATGACGTAACTGGCGATGGATTGACCTACACATGGGTTGGTGGAGCTGCAAGTACTCCACTCGCAGGATGTGGCGGTCTAGGTGGCGTTGGACGAACATGTTCAACCCCAGTTATCCAAGATTTCGTTACAACCTTCCCAGTGAAGGTAACCATCGAAGACGCTCATGGTGGTATGGTAACTGAAGAACTCATCATCGAAATTTGGAACGATGCAGTTGCATCTGACACAACAACCGCTGGAGTTACAATGGATTATTCAATTACCTACTTCAGCAAGGCAGCCTTCTCAGTGGATGTAGAAGATGGAGACACCACAAGTTGTGAAGGAATTACTCTTCCCGATTCATCGGGTGGCGAACTCTCAGGCGTATACACCCCTGTTGCAGTTATTGATTACAACCCAATCACAACCTATGCGGCTAACGACGTCCTCGCTCACAGCATGGACATCGTCTTCGACTCTGGCTTAGGAGCATCTTCTCTGTGGTTTACTACAAACTGTAAGAGCGCTACTTTGACTCAACTCCTCGCAGATGGGGCAACAAACAGTGAAGAAGATTCGACCAAGTCAGTCCTCTCTGCTGTTCTGTCTGGCCCAGTATTGCCTGCTGGACAATTCCTGCTCATTGATGCTCCTCTGCAATCAAAGGACGCACCAAGTGCATCGATCAGCGGATTCAGTGCTAACGCAGAATACAACGGTGGAATCTCAATGAACTGGGGCACGACCGGTACAATGCTTTCCGATGAAAAATTCTCAATCAGCGTTTCAAACAGCGCAGATTCAGACGTCTTCGAAATCGATTTGGCTTCTGACCAATTTATGTACACATACAGCGACACAGATCATGGTGTCTCTTACACCATCGATATCGCAATCTGCAACAACGATGGACTTTGCAGCACCCCTGTTGGAACTGCAACGGTCGTTGCAGACAGTGCAGTCGATGGCGGAGCAGCAGCAACTGAAGTAACTGTTACCGAAGCAGGTGACAAGTGGACACTCACTTGGCAAGCTTCAGGCGATGATCTCTCTGATGTTGCAGTATGGCACGTTTGTTCTCAAAACCGTGAATCATTCACTGCAGCGGAAATGCCATCAAACTGTGTTCCAACAGCAGATGCTGAAACACTAACAGCAGATGTTATGATGAGCACAAGCCCTGGGCAATACACAGTCTACTTCGTAGTCGTGCCAGTTGACGCTCTTGGAAACAAGGCATATGCAGCCTCGAATTCTGACTCTGGAGCTGATGCATCGTTCTTCAAGGAGAATGCCGGTGGAACAACCGACACAAACTCTACTGATGGAGATGACAAGGAAAGTGGAGAACTCCCAGGCTGGACCTGGGGTGCTATTGGCGGCGTCGTCATCGTAGCATTCATCGCTGGTGCTTTCATCCTCTCACGAGGCGGAAACGAAGGCGAAGACAAAGACTGGGATTACTGAGTAACTCTCTGTAATCCACCGTCGTAATCTGTGCACCCATTGTGTACAGAAGCCGCCGGGGAGGGCGTTCTGGCGCCCTCTCCGGCCTTTTTTTATTTAGATGGCCAAGGTTTGGTACCGCAACCTGCCAAAGATCCTGTTTTGTTAAATCGTAAAAACAGAATTAAATAGATTGTTCTTTTTACAAATTGTTTGTACTACTGGGGCTGGAAAATGTTACGCAGTATCCTGTTTAATTTACACTTTGAAACAATGGATTCAAAGATTTTGTACCCCAATTCCTATAAGTAGTGTAGAACGTGGTTGCACTTGCATACAGTCCGTGTAGAGTGAATGACTATGTTGGGAAACAAGAATAATAAAAAGAAAACCGCAATTGGTGGAATCGGTATTGCCGTTCTACTATGTGCTTTGATGGCATTTATGCCAATGACAAGCCTAGTAGATAATACAACGACCGATACCGTGAGTGTTGCAGAGATCACAACTGATATTGATGATTTCTTCAAGCTCCCGGCCGCCATCGAACAAACGACCTATGAGTACGACGCCACCCAGGAATTACTGGGAATGAGGCAAGCGAACACAAAGGCCTTCCTTACCGAGGATGGAAAAATTGCACAACTCACAAGTGATGAGCCTGTGCATTACCTCGCCGATAGTGGCGCCTTTGAAGACATTGACCTCAATATTATGGCGACACCAAATGGATGGGAAGTAAAGGAGAATACCTTCACGACCACCTTTGGTGCTGAACTGGCAGAAGGAGTAAGCATCCAGCCTAATCAGTTCGTTGATCCAATCATCACAGGTCTAAACCCTATGCTCATGACAATTGACATTACTGGAACGGCGCCTATGCCATACCAGGCAGCTCCCGCAACGGGCGATGTTGAAGTCGGTGGTAACGTAATTCGCTACCCTCTTGCAGAAGGATTTGCTCTTGACTACTCGGTTGAAACCAACCAAGTCAAGCAAAACCTAATCATCGAAGAGCGTCCAGTCCTTGACGAAGTTGCAGCATACTTTGGTATGACTGAAACTATCCGTCTTCCAATGGGCTACGGTCTCTTCTTAGACGGAGTACCTCTCGGCGAGGAAATCACCTCAACACAAGGTGAACTCGAAATCCGTTCTACTGATTCCGGTGAACTCCTGGCCACCATCCCTGAGCCAGTCGTTATGGAAGAATCAAGCAATCAGCCTTACATCGGCACATATTTTGTGCAAGTGTATGGGCCTATGGTTCTCCTTACCACTGCAGTCGATACTGATTGGTTGATGTCCGAAGATCGAGTGTTCCCACTCGCTCTTGATCCAACCATCAAGGTCACAAGTGGAAGCCGTGGATACTGTTACGTGTACTATGGATACTGTTACAACAGCACATACTCCTACTTGTACCGTTACTATTCATCCTACTACTATGTCCCATGGCACAAGTACACCTTCACATCAAGCTCTGCGCTCCCTTCAGGCGCAACTGTTGAAGAAGTAAACTGGAAGCAATACGTATCATATGCATACGGAAGTTCTTCCTCTACTCTAATCACTTCGACAGTATTGGAAGCATGTGGTACTGACGTACGATACAACTACGGTATTACTTCAGCTTCATGTTCTGGTTCCATTGCAGCTAACCTCTTGTCCGGTTCTAACTCAAACACCAACGAGCGAAAACTAATTTCTTCAATTGGTAATTCAGCATCTTCTGGAACATACGCTCAAGGAACTGGTTGGAAGACAGCAGAGATCTGTGACAACGCAAACTCTGCAGGTACAGCTTGTTCTTCAAGCACAGGAAACCACAACTACATCATTAACGCACAATCCAATTCCGGAACTGTCGGAATGGGTGCGAGAATGACCTCAAGCATATACATCTATACTTACGCTTACAACAGCGGTGGTTCAAACAGCTATCTGGAAGTTATTTACTCCGGTGGCTCTGACTCGGATGCCCCAACCTCCAGTCACGTTCCATACAGTGGATTGACTTCATATGTTGAGGGAGAGAGAACTTTCTTCACAACATTAACTGACCTGTCGGGAATCGACACCACCTCTACAAACGGTGTAACAATGTCCTACAGCGTCAACAATGGTTCATGGACCTCAGTCAGTGCAACGACAATCCAAACCTGCACATCTACTGCAAGTGAATGCCGATTTAAGGCTACAACTGCAGATATCAGTGCGGGCGATTACGTCGAATACTACTGGAAGTTCCAAGACCTAAACACCGCCGGCGGTGCAAACATGGGATATGATCCTGCACCACCTGCAAGCAATTCAGCACCAGGAACATGGGTAGAGAGCAACGCTCACTACTTCTTTGTTGATGATATTGCTAACGCTGGAGACGCTAAGAAGTTCACAGTCTTGACAACGGATGTCCACTCGGGTAGTTACTACTCCCCGCAAGGATTCCACGACAGACAGATGACCTATTACGACCACTCAGATGAATACCTCTACGAGTGGGACGTCTCGAACTGTGGTACAGGTAGTTACTCATGTTTCTACTCTTCCTCGTATTACTTCTACTCTCAGTGGAAGATACAGTGGACCACAACACCTAGCGGTGGATACAACGGATACGGTGGTACACAATCCGGTCTTGATGAACTCCATCAAGGCGACGGCGGATACCTCGCAATCAGCGCAAAGAATGGACCTCAGATGAACCTCATCTTCCACTACGACTCCGGCGACAACGCATGGGGTATGGTCGGTATCGGTGATTCAACACCTGAGATCGAAACAGGCGCACTTGCTGGAGGAAGCCAAGCCTCCTCTGTATCAACTTACGGATACACAGCTGCTTACAACGTCCCTATCCCAGGAGATATTACTGGAACATTCGGTAAGATCACTTGGAACGGCACTGGATACAGCACCTCAAAGGCTAACTGGCTCTGTGTAGGAACAAACGGTTTCTACTACTTCTACCGTTCCAGTTCCTCCAACGCACGTTGTAGTTCTGGATACTACTACGCATACCAAACCTCTTCCTACAAGTGGTCTGGTGTTGCTCTAAGCGCTGGATACTACGGACGAATGGCGTCCTCTGGTTCAATCACATACAAGGTTGGAAAGGTTGCACCTACTCCAGATACATCGGCTCCTGACATGGACCATGCAGTCTTGCGTGATTCCCACAGTAAGAGTCGAACATTCACATATACCATCGCTGACGCGGGCGATCCACCATCTGGATTGAATGTGAATCAAACCTTGAACGAAGGACCAACGTTGCATTACTCTGTAAACAACGGAAGCACAACCTCGGTACTCTTGTCTCCTGTAGGCAAGACACGTGCTGAATGTTCTGCTGGTACTTGTGATTGGAGTGCTACTGTCACCACCTTTGAACGTGGCGACTACATCGAATACTACGCTACATCTGTTGACGAATCTACTGTTGCAGGAGGCGTAAATACCGAAACAACAACCTCGAATACCTTCGAAGTTGGCGATCCTAACATGATGCTTATCGTTGAATGGAGAGATATGGGATACAATACACAATACCTTTGTGATTACCAAGTTATCTTCTATGACGTAACAAACGAAATCGAATTCAAGTATGACACAGGCTGTTCTGCTTACTACGATTACGCTACTGTTGGCTACATGGACCACACTCGTACAAAGGGTGACACAATGCGAAACCCTGGTGGCGGATACATGGCTGGTAACAACCCGCATACATCCAACTTCAGAATCGCAACTGACGGAACTGACCACGGATACGAATCGTTCTCAACAGGTATCAAGCCTGTAACGAACGCTGCTCAGGTTATTTCTGGTTCATCTGGTGGTACACCTACTGGTTACTACTGTTCCTACAGTTACTACTGGAACCAATACAAGACTGGATGTAACGCTAACATAGATCTGCCTTCTGGATTTACTTTCGATTACTTCGAGAAGTCTTTCGATGGTGACGACAGCAACGACCGACTTCGAATCGGTCGCGCTGGTTACCTCTACATGATTGACAACGGAGCGACATCCCTCGAACGTGGTATCACTACATGGGGTACAAACATGCCTGATTTGCCATACTCAAGTAACTCGGCAGCTCGACCTGGTACAATTGCACCATGGTGGGGCTATTACAGCAGTTACTACTGCTATGATAACACAGCATACGATTGTGGTGTCTATGTCCGTGCAATGCCATTCGAAGGCAAAGGTACAGATGTCGACAACGACCTCGATTGTTCAGGAAACAACGTAGAATGTATCTGGGACAACGAAGGATCACCATACCGAATCAGCCCGAACAGCGACTATCTCTCTGTAACTGGTGGAGATTTAACCATCCAGCCAGGAACAGTCATCCAAGTCGAACAAGGCAAGGGAATTTCCATCGATGGTGCTTGTGATTCAGTCAAGGCTATCGGAAACGCTACCGATCGTATCCTCTTCGAGGGTGCCGCTGGTGCAGAGTGGAAGGGTCTTTCTTTCACAGATGATTGTACTACAACTGCTGGTACTGATGACAGACACGTATTCAGTTACGTTGACTTCAACAACACCAGTACTGCTGCAATCACTGCAGGTTCACGACACCAAGACTACAATGCATACTGTGCTGACAGCAACGGTGGTACACGACCATGTTACTCAAA
Organism: Candidatus Poseidoniaceae archaeon; assembly: GCA_022425185.1. Classification (GTDB taxonomy): domain Archaea; phylum Thermoplasmatota; class Poseidoniia; order Poseidoniales; family Poseidoniaceae; genus MGIIa-L2. The sequence continues at coordinate 15,815 of JAKMFY010000175.1, forward strand.
CGCAAACGTCGGTAACTTCACAATGAGCGATGTTACTTTCACCAATGTTGAGACTGCAATCAGCCACGGTAGTGGTCAAGGAACTGCAATTACAATGATGAACTTCGCTATCAGCGGAGCAGACAATGCATGTATCAATTTGCCGAGTAGCGCTGACGCTACACTCATGGAAGGTACAATGTCCAACTGCAACTCTAACGGAGTTGCATGGGGCGGTGCTATCGTCAACTATCCAGGATCAACCGGAGGAATGCTCCACGTTGAGAACGTAACAATAGAGAATGCATACAAGAACCTTATCGATACCGATTTGCAACATGTAACAATCTCGAACGTTAGTGCAAGCTTCACAACAAGTGGGGCTGCTCAAACTGGAGTTGCATTGGACTCGGCATTCGGAACAGCAAGTGAAGTTAACATCTTCAACTTTGATGCTCCAGGATACTCTAGTGTCTCAATCAATGCCCTTGGTTCAATCAACATGACCGACGTCGACGTTGGAAGTGCTACACTAGCCATCACTCCTGGTGGCTCTTCAAGCACAGCGAACGGACCTTCTGGAGATATGGCTATCTTCCAAGACATTGATGCTGGCGATATGACATTGACTCGAATTCAACCTTCGATCTTCAATGACGTAACCGCTGGACACATTGACATCTCAGGTAACGCTATCTCGACTGATGTTATGTCTGTTTCAAATCTCGACTCCGGTCGATTTGGTGTAGCAGGATGTGGATGGAAGATTGATGTAACAACCATTGATTCCGACAGAGTATACAGTAGCTGTTCAAGCAGTGCTGCACCAAACAACTTTGTCGTTGATGGTGGTACTCTATCTCACACATCGAGTACAGACCACGCTTTGTACGCTCGTAACTCCAAGATGACTGTTGGTGGTGTTGCTATTACCAGTTCTAATGCTGGTAGCGGTGTTTACCTTGCTTATGCAAGTTCAAACGCTGAAGTTCGCCTCATCGACGTTTCTCAGAACACTGATGATTGTGCAGACACCAACGGAGCAACATCCGATTGTGATGTTTACACATCATCCTCTGCACTGATCTATTACGGTGGTACAGCAACTCTACGTGCATACCGACTCGAGGCTGTTAACTCAGTCATCGAAGAAGTAAACAAGAGTGGACACGTTGTAAGTGCCAGTGTTGTCTCTGGAGCTGGAGCTGAACTCTTTGAAGTTGGATCTCACGTTACTGATGCAAACGGAGAAGCATCTGTGTGGGTTATTACTGGCGACAGTAATGGAAACACCTACTCTGACCACAACCTCCGTGCATTCGGGCCAGCCGGACAGAACGAGACTCTCTCGACTGATACCTGGTATGCTAGTGATCTAACCAGTGGATTCACCATTGGCAGTTCATACGCTCTGCTTCTAGAACCAGCCCCTGTTGATTTCAATGGAACCAACATGGACTGTGCTTGGTTGGCAGCATGGACTGATGCTGACACAGGTGCGGGTCTGCCTACGAACGGTACTACTCCTGCAGGAAACGTAATCTACGAATTTGACGGAACCCCAATGACATTGACAGAAGATCTCAATCTCGATGGATGTGTCATCAAACTCATGGGTGCTGTTCTGAATGTCAAGTCCACTGCAACAAGTACTCCTGTACTAACCCTATCAAACGGCGGAAAATTGTTTGTAGGAAAATCCACAGTGGCTACTGGTTCACTGAAGGCTGTTTCTTCAACATACCCTCTGACACTTGATATCCAAGATGGAATTCTTGAAATTGATGGCGGTATTGTCCGTGATGTAGCTCAAGATGCAACGACAGGGTCCGCTCTGTATGTTGGAGATGGTGCTACTCTGATCATGAAGAACTCAGGTACTGTTTACGGTTCCTCTGCAACTTCCTCTGAGATGGCAACTGTAAAGATCGACGGCGGCTCTGCTGACCTTGATTCCTCCAGCATCATCAACGTTGGAAACACAGGTACTGCTCTTTGGGTTGAACAAGCTGGCGGATCATTCACCAACATCGGTGTGTCAAATGCAGCTGTTGGTATTCAAGCATACAACGGCGCTCCTCAAATTGACGGATTTACATCAACAGACAACACTGTTGGTATCGATGTCTATGGTGGAATGAGCCTTCCAACAATCTACCGTTCTACTTCATTGTCAGGACAGTCAACTGGTTGGACGACTTACGCAGTAGACCTCTCCACATTCCTTGGAACTGGAGACTATCTGCAAGTTGGTGCTAACTCCATCTATGGTGGTGGAAATGCTCACCCAACCTACAACTATGCTTCATCCAAGTATTACATGATTACTGACCGATGGAACATCGAAGTTACCTACGACGATGGAAGCGGTGAGGTTTCAGAGAACATCACGACACCAGACAAGTTGGGTTACTACCCATACGGTTCAAACGATCCTAAGTCCGGAAACGGTGCTGCTACATACGCTGGTGGTGAAGGTGGAGTCGCTTCATGGCATTGTAACGAATACGGTTACAGCTATGGGCCATCCGCTACAAGTAACTTTGATGGTTACATGTACTACCTTTGGAGATTCTGGAACCAAGGACCTCAAACCAATCCAGGATATCCGGGCTACTACTATTACCCAGATCAATTTGGATTCCGATGGTCTGAAATTGATTCTGACACAACACCACAAAGTGGATATTACCCATACCACTACTGGGGTTTCTACTACACCTCATACCATGGTGGACAAGGTGCATACAAGCCTGTTGAAGGATACGTTGGAGGATCATACAACGTCTGTATCGATTATGCGTATTCATATTACATGAATCCAGGACAAGGCGCTCGTATGTCATTCCCGGTCGTAGATATCTCAGATACTTCAATCTCGAAGGTTACTATGTATGTCGACGTTCTTCACAACCGTGCAGACAATTACCAAGACCGACTCGACCTTGTCGCTCGTGCTGGTAATGATCCAAGCGACCTCGGAGACTACCTCAGAGACAGCGGTACAGCCACTTTCAAGAATGGCGCAATCACTGGTGCTGAGAATGGTATCGAAATTGGTGGTAACTTTGCTGCTGGTACATTCGAATCCATTGACATTACTTCACCAACAGATTCTGGTATAGAAGTGACTGGCGCAGTATCTGCAGCAATGGATGACATGGAAGTAACCGGCGGAGATTACGGAATGCTCGTATCTTCCTCAGGTTCAGGATCTATTGATCTGACAAACATGGACTTTGATGCTCAGAACACTGCTGGTATTTACTACGTCAAGAACTTCGGTGGAGACCTTTCAGGTACCATCACAAACAGCGCTGGAGCTGCATATAAATACGGACCTCTTACAAGTAAGAATGTCGTATTCGACGGTATTACTCTAGCAGGAAACGATGTTGGTCTTGAAACCGCAGGAAGCCAAGAGTTTACAATTACTGACTCGGCATTTGCGAGTACCACAAACGATGTCGTCGTAACAGGTTCGAGTAAGGTTGACTTTATCGAAGGAAGTGTTGACACAGCTAAGGTATCTGTTACAGGAACCGGTGATTTCGAGCGCATGCGCGAATTGGTAATGACCATTGAAGCAGATGGAAGTGGCGTCCAAGGAACAAACGTTGTACTGATGAATGCTGACAAGAAAATCACTGGAACAGGAACAACTGATGCCAATGGTGACGCTTCTGGTGTTCAATTCAGAACAGTTCGTGTTGACTCATCAGG
>JAKMFY010000177.1 GCA_022425185.1 Candidatus Poseidoniaceae archaeon
TCGCGTACCCATTCCTGCAGCCACAATGACAGCATCGAGAACTCTGCCCATGTACAGGCTTGAAAGCGACAGGATATCAAGCGTGTTCTTCGTCGTTGGTCCATGGCAGTGGAACGGAAGCATCTGCTTTTAGCGTCAGGATGTGTCCTCCTTTCATTTTCATTCTTCGACTTTTTACCCGCAGGTCCATGGCTTGATGCTTCATTTTCAAGAGGAATAAGCGGTCTTACTGGCCTCATTCTCATCTATCTATACTGGTATGAGCAAACCTTTGGACAATCTGGAGTTGTTCCCGCTATTGCAAAATGGAAAAATCCGGAAACAACTTGGAAGCATGTCTTTTTGTTCGGAATTGGTTTTCTGGTTTCTTCTTGGCTGTTTGGAAACACCTCAGCAGGTGATTCTTTACCAGTTCCAGCACCGCTCATTCTAGCATTAATCGGCTTACTTACGTGCTTTACAGGATTGTATGCTTACCTTGTCACACAAGGACCGTTGAAAGAAGAGGAATGATCACTCTTCCTCACGAGAAAGTTGCTTCTCAGGCCTTCTTTGGACTTGTAGGAATACGATGTAAGCAGCCATAAGTGAAATCATAATGATCAGAATTGGTGATACCGATTGTTCTTCTGTAGAAGACTTCTTGTCATCCGTTACGGTTTGATTCTCTTCTTCAACAGGTTTAATCGATTCCACATAGTTCCAATCAATACCGACTCGAACGATATCAATTTCACCATTCACATTTGTGGATTCTATATGAATTAATTTAATTGGATAATCAACAGCTATCGTGAAAATACCGTCCCCTGTTGTTGCTCCATACCAGAAAGGATTGTCGTTGAGCGCATTCGTCCAGCGGAATGTAGAATTATTTTGTTCAGAAGAGAATGAAAATTCATGCGTCGAATTTGTTTGGGATGTAAGCGTGATCCAGTCTCCATTCTTTATACTTCGATTGGATTCAAGTAAGGTAATTCCGAATTCAGGTAATTGTATCTTATCATCCTCAGACGATTCTTCCTGATCTGTTTCATCGTTTAATTCGAATTCTGGAAGAAGATAGAACGCATTGGTATTTGCTTCAATTCTATTATCAATATGGGTACTGCTTGAAGAGCCCCAGGTCCCTTCTAATGTTATGGCATACCATGATCGTTCGACTTCGTCAACGGAATAATAGAATTCTCCTTCCGCTGGGTTGAGTCTCATGACCTCAGTCCATGCTACTGAAAGGTCAGGTGTTGTAACTTCTGATTTCCATAATACGGCATCGCCTTGGCTGAAACGTGAATCAATATCCCACGAAAATAACAGTGTCGTAGAATTTTGGATTTCAACGTCTAGTGATGTGATCGAAATTGGAAGCATTCGCTCTAATACTGGACCTACCTTTCCTAATACGTCGAAATTGTTAGTTTGTACATTGCCTGAATTATCGACCAGACCAAGAGCGTAATACGATGTTGTCATCCAATCAGGTGTTAATTGGTGTATGAATTCAACTGAATCAGCAGGTAATTCTGCTAGGACAGTTACGTTTTCCTGCACTACCGATACAATTGGATTTGTAGAATGATAGAGGAGGATTGATGAAATATCTTTCTCGACCACCTTCGTCCATTGTAAGGACGTTGTAGAGTCTTCTCTATCGTATTCGGCGAGAAGGTGTCCTGAATATCTCGGAACGCTAGTATCCTCAGTGATCGGTTCAGCAAGTGTATTATCAGTGTAGAATCGCACATCCTCTGAGGCAGGGTAGCATGCTTCATCATCACAGTATGGGGGATAGAGACATGTTAGAGTGTAGTACACCTCTCTTTCAATCGATTGATAATACGATTCATAGGTCCAATCCAATGTATATTCAGAAACGTTTTGAGAAATTTCCTCGGTTGTGATTACCTTTTCTAGATCATCCCATGTTGATCTTGTTGCTGGTTCGTTATGTTGATAGAGGATATAATTGTAATTTGAACCTGTACAGGCTGGACGCCACGAGAAGTGTGTTGATTTATTGGATGCATCGTATGTTGCTGTAAAATTTTGAGGAGATTGAATAGGCGCTGTGTCTTCTACATGTCCGGGTGGAGTTTGTGATATTGCTAAGTTAACAGGATCTGTGACAGTACCGTCACGAAGAATGGTCACAACGGCATAGTAGATGAACCGAACATTAACCTTACCGGGAGGAGGGTAATGTTCCAATACATGCTCTTTTCCAGAGCATTCTTCATTCAAATCAGTTGAATAGCAAGCTGGGATATCAGACGCAATCATCGTCAGATCACGTTGAAATCCTGGCTGGAACATCGTATTTGATCGATGAACTTCGTATGTTGCCGTTTTCAAGTCATCGAGTAATTGCCCATCCGTCGTTTCTATGTTTCTCCAAGAGATGAATGTAACCTCCATATCCGGTAGATATTGAGCTTCAATGTTCCTCGCTTCGAGCGTAGAGTCCGTCTGCTCGGAAGCGTTTCCAACCGGCAGCATCACAACCAAGAGGAAGAAAACAAACCAGACTTTCAGGTTCATGTGTATCTGTACATTCGCAGACATAAGAGGATGCCGCACTATTGTGAATACACTAATCGAGATATCCTAGTGTATCGTCGAGCATATCCAAGGCATCACCGAGATCTGGCAATTCTGTTGGTTCTTCGCCAGAACTCACGTGTGTTTCTGACAGAATTTCGATTGGCTCAGGAACTTCGCCTTCACCTGCAAGCCACTTTTTCCAAAGAGTGCTACGCTCATTGCGACGAGCATCCATAGTATCCCAAAGTGCTTGAAGGCGATCCTCACGTAGTAATGGAATATGTTTTGAAAGGCGCATTGGATCAATCTCATCCATTCGCATCAGTAATTCTCGTAGACGGATTTGAACGACTTCATCGCCATCATTCCAAAGGGATGGAATGAGTTTGCGTTCATCTTCAGGGAATTGTTGTACATAGTCTCGTAAGCTGATGACAATGTTTCTTCGAACAATAGAAGATGTGTGCGCGTGAAGTTCTTGAAGGCGATCTGCCCACACATTTTCATCAAGGAATTTCAAATCTCCAACAGTTGCTGATGCTGCTGCAAGCACGCTTTCATCCTCGTCTTGAAGCATTGAATCGAGGAATGGAACTGCATCCCAACCAACGCGTCTAAACAAGCGAGTTAGAACATCTGCCATCGAACGTCGAAGGAGAAGCTCTTTTCGTTCGTGAAGAACTTTTGCGATTGCAAGCCCGCGCTCTTGATCGTTCTCGACCAACTTTGCAAGGCACATAACAACCTTTGAAGCAACTTCTTCATGCTCGTCTTTTGCTCTTCTTTCAAGAATTTCAAACAAGCCTAGAGGTTCGATTAATGCTGGCCTTTCCAAAAGCAATCGAACCCATTCCATCAGGAGAAGGCGGCGTTCAAGCACATCATTCTCAAGTTGATCAAGAAGCCACCGAGCAGCATTAACGCCAGCATCATGAGCAATGACCGAGGTTGTTCTTGGAACAACTGCATGAGGGTTCCAGCCTAAATTCTGTGGTCCGTCCTCGGGTTGAGTGTGCCAAGTACCTGGCCGTTCAGCAAGGGCTACTGATTCAATGAGGTGATAGCCTTGGTGAATTGGTTGTCCGTAAGGAACAGTTGCCAATCCGTTGATGAGAGCAATTGCAAGCCACCATCGATCCGTATTCGGAGCAGATGTGTCAAAGGCTTGAGCAAGCCAATCGGTTGCGATACAGAACAACATTCGTTGAGAGACATCATTGGTTCGACGAGCAAGCCACTTCTGATGTATTTCAAATGGGTCATCGCTTAGATTCATTCGATGTGGAACAATCAAATCTACGATCGTTACCAGATGACGATCAAACATTCCTACGTCAGCATGAAGCATTGACAATCCTTGAGAGATGAGGTCTTGATCTCGCTCAGGCATTCGAACAGGAAAATCTGGGTCTGTAATTGGCGGATTCGGAAGTGGCCAATTGACTGTTCCGCGTTCCAATGCTTCAACCATTTGCGTAGCAACCACTTCGAACGTGGCTTCCGCAATGATATCCCGACTCTTACTCATCGAGAAACCTCGTCTATTCAGATATCAAGTTCGATGTTCAGATTCTGAATCAATTCCTTGTATCGGTTTCGAATCGTAACCTCAGTAACACCCGCAACTTCAGCGACTTCACGTTGGGTTCTTCGCTTTCCGCATAGAACAGAAGCGATGTAGATAATCGATGCGGCGATACCTGTTGGTCCTCGGCCGCTTGTCAATTCCTTTTCTTGAGCCGCCTTGATTAATTCGTACGCCTTTGCTTCAACTTCAGAGTCCAAACCAAGTCCAGAACAGAATCTTGAAATGTAGTCTTCAGGACCTGTTGGCATAATCTTCATCTTGAGTTCTCGTACCATGAAACGGTATGTTCGGCCAATTTCCTTACGACCGGTTCGAGATGCTTGTCCAATTTCATCGAGTGTTCTTGGAACTCCGCATTGCCTGCACGCAGCATAGAGTGATGCTGCAGCAACTCCTTCGATTGATCGTCCACGAATGAGTCTCTTATCGACTGCTTTCTTGTAATTGACAGCTGCTGCTTCACGAACTGTCTTTGGAAGTTCGAGACGGCTTGCCATACGGTCAAGCTCGGCTAAAGCCATTGCAAGATTACGCTCTGTTGCGTTACTGACACGGCTTCGCTTTTGCCACTTACGCATTCGGTAAAATTGAGAACGGTAACGGGAATTGATTGTCTTACCAGAGTAATCTTTGTTTTGCCAATCAATGTCTGTCGACAGACCTTTGTCGTGGAGCATAACGGTCATCGGTGCACCGGTACGTGCTCTTTGGTCTCCTTGTTCTGGAGAGAAAACACGCCATTCTGCACCTTGATCGATAACGTTGTCTTCGAGTACAAGACCACAATCATCACAGGTTACTTCCCCTCGGGTTTCGTCTCGCGTTAGGCTTCGGCTGCCGCATTCTGGGCACTTTACAATATCTTCAACTTGCTGATCATCCATAGTATCCACCTCGTATGTAGATTTAGAAACAGTTATTTTAACGATTGGCATGCCTTTTTTAAACCTTTTCCTCCGACACTTTTTTCATTTTGGAGGCGAATGCGACGAATTGGTTAAACACCAAAGCCTTCTGAGAAGGTTTGGAGATGGACATGGCAGGAATGGCAAATGAAGTTTCTCTAACAGCAGGAAAGAGAGTCCTATTCCTCACGAAGGATTTAGATCTCATCAGGAAACAGTTGTATGAAGGACTTAATCTTCGTATGGAAGATTTGGATGTTGGAGATCTCCTTGACGATATCAACACAGATGTCATGACTCCTGCTTGGGTTTGTTTCGATCATGATCCTGCAATGATAGCAAAAAATGCATATGCAGGACTCATGCAAAATGGCATTCGCGTTTTCAATGAGGATGCATTGATTGATGGTGGTTTCGAAGTCATCGTATCAGGACAGCGAAAAGGTACTGGTTCAAGCAGAGAAACTGCTGCTCAATGCGAACGCTGGGCTGGCATTCGAATCGTAATTGCTGCTTCGTTTGCACCTATTCATGAACGAAACAACATCAACCTTGGACAGTTAATGGGCAACCATGAGATGCTCAAGCGATTACAAAATGGAGAGACACTTCAACTCAAAGAATTCACGCAACAATACGATGAAGTCACTGCGCTCATCCTTGAAGCTGGAGGACTGTTCGAATTCTCTAAGCAATTGAATGATGGTCGGCTCTCTTTGCCAGAATTATCAAGTGAAGCACGGCCTATGACCATGGCTGAAAAAATCATTGCTCGAAATCTTGTTGGCCAGCCTGAGGGCGCATGTGTTCAACCACATGACCCTGTTATCGCTCAAGTTCAGGGCGGTTATTCTCATGAATTCACCACAGCCCAAGTCCATACATTTCTTCAAGAAACATACGGCGATGAGTACCAACTCATGAATCCAAAGAAGTTTGGTGTCTTCGAAGATCACCTGTTGTACGCTCATCATAATCCAAAATTCGTTCCATTTATGGACAAGGTCGAAACTTTGAGGAGACTACAAAACGAATTTCAAAGGCATACTGGAGTTCGAGATTATTCTGCTGTCGATGGCGTCTCACCTGGAATTTGCCATCAGGTGGCTCGCGAAGAATTCATCGAAGTTTCGGATTTCATTCAAGCCACAGATTCCCACACATGCATGGGTGGCGCGTCAAATGCATTGACCTGGGGTGTTGGAGCCACTGAATACGCAAATCTCGTATCTGCTGGATTTACATTCGTAAAAGTTCCAGAATCAATACGCTTCGAACTTTCAGGATCGTTGAACGAAGGTTGCACGGCAAAGGACGTTATCCTTTTCATTCTTGCAGACCATGCCCGAAAAGAATTGACACTGAATCGTTCGATGGAGTTTGGTGGGCCTGGTCTTAAA
>JAKMFY010000195.1 GCA_022425185.1 Candidatus Poseidoniaceae archaeon
TAAGGATACAGACTGGGGAATCGACAGTAATTACAAAGGAATTCAAATTGGTTCTATGTCGTTTGGTTCAGTTAGTACTCCGTTGAATCCTGGCGATAAGGGTGATAACGGTTCAGGTGCCGAAGCCAATTTAATCAATACTGCAACTGATGAAGGAATCATCTGTGTCGTCGCAGTCGGGAATGACGGTAGTAATCGCATACCTTCTCCTGCAAGTGCAGACGGTGCAATCACAATAGGTTCAGTGAAAGACTACAACACAGTGACTCGCGAGGATGATGAGTGGGATGATTATTCAAATTATGGACCTCGATTAGACGATGGTGATGATGATGAGTTGGATGAATTAAAACCAGATATTACTTCCTATGGTACGAACATTTACTCTGCAACAGCTGCAACAGGACCATCTCTCCCTGGTTCGTCTATTTTAGCTGATAATGATTATGATCAGAAAACAGGTACGAGCATGGCCACACCAATAGCATCTGGTGTCGTTGCACTGATGCTTGAAGCAGACTCTGAGTTAACTCCTGAGGAAGTTAAAGAAATCTTACGCTCTTCATCCGAGATCCCTACTTGGTTGGAAGGCAACGAAGAATGGGAAGTTTATGATGCTAACATTGATGAGAAGTGGAATGAAACATACGGGTCTGGAATTATTGATGCAAAATGCGCAATAGATTTGGTTCTCGACAGGGTTTGCGCAAGTGGGACGATAATAAGGGCCCCCACGAGCGACGTAAATGTTAGTTTTCCAGTGAACGGAACATGGCTTCTAAGTGGTGATACCACTCGTATTTCGGGTAATGTTAACACAACTGAAGTCGGTTATTCCAAGGTTGAAATATATCTCGAAAGAATGTATGCTCCAAATTGGCAAGGCGTCCCGAAAATGATTTTGAATTGGACAGAAGCGAGTGGATCTGTTGATAATTGGTTCCTTGATGTGTTGATTGAGGATTCGTGGGTTGAATATACTGATAGTACCTACTATGACTTTATTCGAGTGTACGCTCGTGCTATAAGCGACGAAGGAAATGAGTCAAATCCTTCAATCCGTGACATAAAAGTTTCTAGGATGGGTGTTTCAATTGAAACTCCCACGTTAAGAGAGGTGCTTGAAGGATCAGTGCAAGTTACTGGCGAGGTTGAAGGTGTCGAGCATGATCGAATCGAATATCGAGTTGATGGAGGGGAATGGAAACTCGGTACTACTTTGAATGGGAAGAGTGGTAATGGTCAAGATGGTCTGGATGATTGGGAGTTCACATGGGACACCACTGAAATCGAAGATGGTTCGAGAGACCTTTCAATTCGTATGGTCAACAAATCGGGTTTGACATCTCCCATAGCAACAAGGGCGTTTAACATCGATAACATCGCCCCTGCACCCGCATTAAGATTTAATGGTGAGATTGAGATTTTCGATCAACAATTACCTGCTGAAACAGTCTACTCTGGAAGTTTACTCGAACTGAAATTCAACGTTTTAAATGGCGGGGACAAAAATGCTAACGACATATTTGTTCGTCTTAATGCACCAGGTGAAAATTCTGAAATTTATCCCTCACAAGGACTCATACCGCTTCTAGAAAAAGGGCAATCAGTGGAAGTTACGCTATGGTGGTTGGCAACAGTTGCTGGCACTCATGAGGTTTCTATCGAGCTCGATCCAAACAATGTTCAAGGAGATTTGGACATAGATGATAACGTCTTTTCCTTTACGTATGAAATTCTTGAGAGACCGTCAGAACCAGCCTTGAGATTTTTGCCGGGTTCGGCGACCACACTTCCAAATGTTCCGATTGTAAACGAGCCATATGAAGTCAGAGTTCGAGTGGACAATCTTGGAATAGACGATGCTATTTCTTTGGATGTAACCCTTGAGCGAAAAAACTCAGACATCGGTGGATGGGAACTTGTTGACCAAGACACAATCATTGTTATTCCGGGGGCTTCTACTACATCTGGTAATGCAGTTGCAAAGTTTACTGATATACACAGCGACAAGGGAGGAGTTCTCTATCGAGCAGTATTGTCAGGCGATGGAGTTGATACCAATTACGATACTATCCGATTTACTGTAGCAGTAAGTGATATCCTTTCAGGGGGGACAAGTCCACTTTCATTATCTGCTGATGAATATCCTGTTGCATTTGCAGGAATTGGCAAATCTTCTCTCGTGTTTACCGAAACCAACGGAGAACTCCATGTGCGATCGCTGAGCAGTGATTTGACATTGCTCACGGATACATTGGTCGATGCAAATTGGGGAGGCGAATTAACCGTGTTCGAACGAAGTGATGGTCTTGTGCATGCGGCTTGGACAAGCAGAGTACAAAACCAGTTGGGTTCATCACTCAATGATGTTGCAATGACTTCTTTCTCTGAAACTGGGCAAATGCTTCCAGTACACCATCACCTTACTCCGATAAAACTCTCTGAGGGGCAATATTGGGGTCTTGATTTATCAGAAGAAGATGGGCTTTATGTCTTGTCAGGATATTATCGTAACATCTCAACAGGTGGATCTTGGAGTGATACAACATCTCTCTTTAGCATTCAATCAACAAATCCAGACCTCAAGGAGAATTGGTCATCTCCTGTAAATCACCTTGTAAACATCGATATTCATCCTAACGATGGCGATCCTTTGAGTAGTATTCTTCTTGATGGTGAGTTACACTTGCTCTATCAAGAAATGAGGGATGATGTATCCGGTGAGGATCGTGTTGGTCTCATGTATGCACGCGGAATGGTCGGTGAAACAGACTGGTCATATCAGTTATCTGTTGGTGATTATGCATCCTCTCCGCAACTAGGAGTCCTCAATGTTGACGGCGATGATATGATTTTTGCTGCTTGGGTTGAGGGTGAAGGCCGAACAGCACAAATTTCTCACACAGCAACAAAAGGTAACTGGGTCGAAGAAATACATATGGTTCCGGCTCCAGGTTCAACAAGGATTGAATTTTCTCAACATTCAGATTCCATTGATGTAATCTATGATGAAATCACAGTCTATGGAAATTCAATTCGCTATGGGTTACTTACAGATGATGGTACAAACCCAATCTTTGCCCTCGGAAATGTGATTGCAAATAATGGAGAACTCATCGGCTACTCTGCCAATGATAAAGATGGTATTTTGTTTACTGAATCGGAAACTGGTCGTATTTCGATGCAGAAATTCGCACTTAATGAAGAAAGAGAACCCTCGGAATCGAAATCTTTCCTCGAGCAATTGATCGAACCTCTACCAGGTTCAGATGCAACAAAGAAACTCATTTTCTTTGGAATACTCGGAGTAATTTCTCTCCTTTTCCTTACCGTAATGGTTACTTTGAGGCGATCTCAAAAAGAAGACAACGTCGAAGTTCCGGAATTAGAAGATGCGGATGTAGCAATCATGGTAACTGTAGAAGAAGATTCAACTGATTCGAATGAAGAATTGGTTGCGACACTTTCTCCTTCTCCAACTGAATTTGAAATCGAGATGGAAGAACCGACTCTTCTTGATACCCTCGAAGCAAAGAATGCTTCTGGCGATGGAAGTGCACGACTTAACAGAAGAATGCAAAGGAAGCATGATCGTGAAATTGCAGAGATCGTATCAAAGAACCCTCCATTGCCAATGCCAGCTCCTGGCCAACTCAATCCTCTTCCTTTACCTACGGTTCCTCTTGATGGAGAACCGGTATTACCTGCAC
>JAKMFY010000223.1 GCA_022425185.1 Candidatus Poseidoniaceae archaeon
CATCACAGTTTCCTGCAGTGTGAAGTTTTCGCGCCTGCTGCACCCCGTAGGGTCTGGATTCGTGTCTCAGAATCCATCTCCGGGCTATGTCTCCCAACACCCGTACGCGTCGATGGCTAGGAGGTCCATTACACCCCCTACGACCTGATACGCCGCAGACCCATCCTATCTTCACCCACAAACCGTTCCAGGCATAGTGGGTTATCCGGCCTTGTTCTCAGTTTCCCGAGGTTATTCCAGACAATAGGGCAGGTTATCCACGTGTTACTGAGCAGTATGCCGAGCCCCTAAGGCTCTCGACTCGCATGGCTTAATCGAACTCCAAAAGCGGTCGCCTCTGGCAGGATCAACCAGATTTCTCGTGTTTTGATCCCTAGAGTTGTTATCGCAATTAAATTGCTGTCCTAAAAAATTTGGCGAGGTTATGAGCACTATCTCTTGCACACAAAAAATACGTCATAATCTCAAATCACCTACCTGACCCTGAGCGAGCTCCCTTCGGAGGGTTCTCAAGATCGCATGTGCTTCGGCTTCTCGTCATTGGGTGATGGAAACCTTCACGGTCCGAAGACTCGGGTTCCAACGCCGTTCCCAATGACGCAAGCAACTCAGCCACTCACCTCCCCTATATCAATATAACCGCCCATTCTGAGGATGAAAAGTAAGAGACTGCGAGCCAATATGATATTATTTCTATACTGGTGACCCCCTAATCCTGGGCAAAAGGCCCCTATGCGGCCTATTTGTGTCGATTTAGCCATGCCAAAAATCCATATTCATAACCTCTCAGAGGCGACGCCCCCTTAGCGCTCATAGGCATCGCCGTAGTCTCTAAATTAAATTTGGATGATGCCGAAAAATTGTTGTATAACAATTCTAATTTACACAAGTTACCGCTGTGTGAATATTGATTCATCTGGGCATCAATTTTTCACCGATGTTTGATTCTCGAACGCATTCATGATTGCCAGACTATACTGGCATTCCAAGGAATGGCTCATCAATATCAAGCTGAAGGATGTATAACCCAGTAGAGATACAAGATGCATATATTATTCCTTCATGGAACTCTACAGCCCATAGGAATGGCACCCAACCAAAGTCGTAATATTCGCTATCCAATGGTTCACCATTTAGATCGCCAGAAGGCAAGAAGTATCCAACCGTGGCTTCAAAATGGATGTCCACTCTATCTGTGGCTTCAGGAGCGATGAGAGTTTCAACGTCTACAACCCAAAGTCCAGCGTGATAATGGGATATGTACAGCCGACCATCCCAACTACCTCCATTTGATTGATCAGTCTCTTCGGTGGTTTCAAAGTAAGCGCTGTCAAAATTGTGAGGGCTAAACAATAACCACTCATCTGCATTGGAGTCGAGTTCACAATTCGCTCCGAAACAATGGTCTTGTGCATAGGGAATCTCCCAATCTCTAGCCATGGTAATTTCGAATTTGAAGTTCCCATTTTCTATAGAATAGTTAGTTGTGTCTAAGAAGTAGACAATGCCAGTTCCTTCAAACAGGTCCAGACATTCGACAGCTGCCGTAACGTAATGTCGCGGCTCGTCTCCTAAGCCGAGATGAGAAACATCTAGCATAGTAGGGAAAGGTTCTGCGTAGTGAATGTAAGAAGCTCTCCCACCGTTTTCATTTCCAGTAGTTCCACTATCTGGTTGGCCATCCCCATCTAAGTCTAGGAAGTCCATCCAAGCACCAACTTCAGGCGCTCGCCAACGGCACATCAATGGATTACCTTGACCTGCTTTACAGATTGTAGCCATCACCGTATACGCCTCAGGTGAATTCGTCGGGTGTGGTACATCGCTCACATCACCTATTCTCAAGCCAGCTTCCCAATATGAGCCGTAAACGAATGTCCGACCATAACGAGGATCGTTTTGATCTTCTCCAGGCCAGGTTTGTACAGTCATATCGTGGATGTATATCCATCCTCCACGAGTGGTCTCCCATGCAACTTCATATTCACCGACTTTGATTATCGTATGACCTTGCCCAGAAGCAGGAATTCCTTGTAGAGTACGAGATGCGCTGCCTTGGAGGTTAAGATGGGCAATGGTCACTCCGCCACAGGCTTCTCCAAGTGCGGAATTACATTGTTCATAATCCGGGTTTGCTACGAATATGTACCACTCATTATCAATCATATGAGGATAGAGATTATGCGGCCCACTTGGGTGATCTGCATCATACCATGAATCGACATATACTGGATTCATTTTATCGGTTACATCAATCAAAGTAACAGATACCTGAATCGGGTCAGACCAATCCCCTACACTAGGGTCTGCATATCCAGAATCAATTAACTGGTTTTGTAAAATAACATACTCATTGCCATTATATTCCAAGTACTTTACATCAAGCACTTGTGTATTAGGGTCATTGTAAACCCCCATTACCTGCGGATTTGAAGAATTCGTTACGTCTACAATATGCATATCATTCCAACCCGCTTGATAAGTGTAAACTCGTCCATCTGGAGATCGAGCAACAGAAACCTCTGCATTACCTGGAGAAGTCAGAGGGTTAAAGGCCAATTGCTCAATGTTATCAGTGCCTGCTACGTGATGGCTTGCATTCATGTGATCGTGACCTTCTCCTTGGAAAAGCGGGTCTCCAGCTTGAAAGAAATTTTCCTGTTCTGTTGACTTAGAAGATGCTTCCTCTTCACCAATAATTACAACGATTAGAGATGAGGTGAATAAAACGGCGAAGATGCCTATCGCAACCAACTTTGGGTCCATGATTCTGGGAAACTACTCTCCGTATTGTATTTATTCAATGGTCGTTTAGCAAAACCGTGCGCACCCTATTTGCTACTATTGCAATC
Source organism: Candidatus Poseidoniaceae archaeon (assembly GCA_022425185.1). GTDB lineage: Archaea > Thermoplasmatota > Poseidoniia > Poseidoniales > Poseidoniaceae > MGIIa-L2. Next base: position 2,853 of record JAKMFY010000223.1, read on the forward strand.
ATTTTGCTTGCTTCGCCAGTACTTGGGCATGATTTATCCGTTTACACAGTCGTAGTAAACTCAGAGGGCGCTCAGCCTACTGACATTCCAAACGGATCCCTCAAAGAAGGAGATACTGCTTGGTTTTGGATGAAGGATTCAACTGAAAATACAACTCTAATAATTGAATTAGAAAAGGATGGAACTACTATGAGATCTCCAGTGTTACAGTACGAATGCGAATTAAATGAGAATGGCACTCAGGTTAATGAAGATTGCAAAAACAGATTTGACCACACATTCAACCAGTATAATTCCGCAGGTATTTGGAATCTAACTTTCTTGAAATTCGTTAATGACGCATTAACTGAAACTACTAATGGCTCAGTATACATCGAAGAAGATATTCATGACGAAGAAGCCGTTGAAAAACAAGATGACAATAAAATTGAGACCCAATCATCATCCAAAATTGTCATTGCAGGTAGCGTTGCTGGGATTTCTTTGATCGCAATTGCAATACTCGGTATCAAAATAAAAAATGAAAACTCCCAAGAAGAAGAAAAAGTGTATGAGACAATTCCTAAATCTTGAGACGCACATGGTAAAGTGTATCTTGCATGGGTACCGTTGCATATGGCCCATAGCAAGCCCATGTGAATGCATTTTTATGCACGTGGGTGTTATGGGAAAACCCTCGTGAACATATGCGATTCATTTTACTGGGATGGTCTCACACAATTATGTTCTGTTGAAATGGTGTGGCCACACATTCCACATTCCGTAC
>JAKMFY010000225.1 GCA_022425185.1 Candidatus Poseidoniaceae archaeon
AGATTCGATCTGTGAATTCGTTCAAATGAAGTGGCGATTACCGCTTTAACACCGAGCAAATAGGTTCCCTTTGCTGCCCAGTCTCGTGAAGACCCCGTTCCGTATTGTGAACCTGCGAGAACAACCATTGGAGCATCGCTGTTCATGGCTGCTTCATACACCGATGAGATTTCACCGCTAACGTGATCAAGAGCGAATCCACCTTCAGTCCCAGGTGCCATTTGATTGCGGATACGGACATTTGCAAACGTACCACGCATCATAATTTCGTGGTTACCTCGACGACTTCCAAATGAATTGAAGTCTCTTTGTTCAACACCTCTCTCAGTCAACCAACGGCCAGCGGGTCCTTCGGCAGGGAATGCTCCTGCAGGAGAAATGTGATCGGTTGTAATCGAATCTCCAAGTTTGAGAAGAACCTTTGCTGAATCGATGGGTTGGATTGGTTCGGCTTCAGGAGATAAATCTTGGAAGAACGACGGGAGTCTGATGTACGTGGAAGCATCTTCCCATGGATAAAGAGGGCTCGCTTCAGAAGGAATGGAATCCCATCGAGGCTCATTCATTGCATCAGAATAACGTTGTTTGAACATCTCAGGCGTAATTACTGACCGTGCCTCTGCGATTTCTTCATTGCTTGGCCAAATATCTGAAAGCATAACAGGCAATCCGTCCTTGGAAACACCAAGTGGTTCATTGGTCAAATCAATCTCAAGCGACCCTGCAATAGCATAAGCCACAACAAGCGGGGGTGAAGCGAGGTAAGATGCCTTGACCTTGCCATGTACGCGCCCTTCGAAGTTTCGATTTCCAGAAATGACGCTTCCTACAATCAAGTCTTCGGCGTCAATTGCTGCTTCAATTTCTTCTGGCAGTGGGCCTGAATTTCCGATGCATGTGGTGCATCCATAGCCGACATTGTGGAATCCAAGTGCGTTCAAATCATCTTGCAGACCTGTGGCCTCGTAATATTCGGTTACAACCCTACTACCTGGAGCCAGTGATGTCTTGACCCAGGGTTTGACATCCAAACCAAGATTCCGTGCTTTTCGAGCGACAAGCCCTGCAGCGAGCATGACATCTGGATTCGATGTGTTCGTACAAGATGTAATTGCGGCAATTACAACGTCGCCGTGATTGAGATCATACATTTCGCCATCTTTCTCAACGATAGCTCCTCGGTTCAAATCCGAAGTTTGCAAACCATGACCTTGATGTCCAACTTCATGTGTTAATGTATGAACAAAATGTGACTTCATATTCTTCAAATCAACACGGTCTTGAGGTCTTTTTGGCCCTGCAAGAGCAGGTTCAACGGTGGACAGGTCGAGCTCAAGGACTGCTGTATAGGATTTTTCAGCATCTGCAGAGTTGTACCAGAGACCTTGTGCTTTAGCAAATGATTCAACGCCTTGAACGGCTTCTTCGTCACGGCCAGTGAGCCGGAGATATTCCATTGTACGCTCATCAACAGGGAAGAATCCGCAGGTGGCCCCATATTCTGGAGCCATGTTGGCGATTGTTGCTCGGTCAGCAAGAGAAAGAGCAACCATTCCTTCACCAAAGAACTCAACGAATTTTCCAACGACACCATGATTACGAAGAATCTCTACAATTCGAAGTGTCATATCGGTTGCAGTAACGCCGCTGTTGAGAGCCCCAGTAAGTCGAACACCTACGACATCTGGAGAAAGCATGTAAATCGGTTGGCCAAGCATAACTGCTTCTGCTTCGATTCCACCAACACCCCATCCAAGGACACCAAGGCCGTTGATCATCGTCGTGTGTGAGTCGGTTCCAACCAATGTATCTGCAAGCCAGACGTTATCCTCTTGTCGAGCGACACTAGCTAAGAATTCAAGATTGACTTGGTGAACAATGCCTCTTGAAGGAGGTACTGCTTGGAAATTATTGAGAGATTGTTGGCCCCACTTTAGGAACGTGTAGCGCTCCATGTTTCGGTGATATTCAATATCTAAGTTGAGACTCAGCGCATCGGAATGGGAACCAGAAACATCAACTTGAACTGAATGGTCAATGACCAAATCGACTGGAACTTGTGGATTGACCTTTTCTGGATCGCCACCCATCTGCACCATTGCATCACGGAGTGCTGCCAGATCAACAACTGCAGGAACACCTGTGAAATCCTGAAGAATGACTCTAGAAGGGCGGAACGGAATTTCGCCACGTTCGCTGTTGGCCTGCCAACCAGCAATCGATTTCACATCCTCTTCACGAATGAGGAAACCATCGCAATTTCGAAGCGCTCCTTCCAACAAGACTCTCATCGAATAGGGGAGATGTGCTGTTGAAATTCCTGCGTCATCAAGTGCTTGTAGTGCAAAATATGCGCCACCAATGTCAAGTTCACGCTTTGCATTGAAGGGGTCCGAATCGCTCATGCTTCAAGGGAATCACAACCCCCTAATCAACCGAACTGTTCGTTCATTTGGACGCTTCACCAGAATTTGTACCAAGGGTCAACTTCTTCGCTTCCGAGGAATTTAGCGGATTCGATTACTACATCGCCTTCAGGTTTGTCGTTTTGACCCGTATCTACTTGGCTGATTGCCGTTACGTGGTCGCACCCTGAGGTAACGTTACCGAATACAGTGTGAACGCC
>JAKMFY010000001.1 GCA_022425185.1 Candidatus Poseidoniaceae archaeon
CTCCGAGAGTATCGTTATCGAAATTGGCTTGGAGTGGATTTGCGATGTAAGGGCAATTGTCAACTTCATCACCGATTCCGTCACCATCTTCATCCATGTATGGGTCGATTCTTAGGACCTTATCTTGGCCGTTGTCAACATAGTAGAGATGACCATTAGGACCGACTTCTAATCCCATGATTGACGTGGCTGAAGTCTGAATCTTATCGAGTTGAGCACCGCTTTTACCATCCGTTGCTAAATCGTAAGCTACAATCTTGCCATTCCCGTTTTCAGAGACAAACAGTTGGCCATCGTCGATAGCGATTCCTGAAGGACGGTTGAGGCCTGATGCCAACACACCCCATTCTATGCCTGCAACTTGAGTATACTCTGCAAGGGGTTCAAACCCTGCATTGTATCCAGATTCGATGTTTTGAGATGTGTATGTCGAATCATCGGTATTGACCCACACAACTCGATTTGCACCAGCATCTGAGATGTAGAGGATGCCAGTGGTTTGATCCAGAACCATGTGGCCTGGAGTACCGTATGAGTGTGTAAGTTGGATGTCAGAATAGCGCCTCACGACAGCATCGGAGTGGTCATCTTGACCGGTGTCGTGATCCTCCTTGAAATCATAACGTACGAGTTCTCCGTAATATCCATCATTGTACCAATAGACGTTATCGTAGTCATGTGCTATCCCAACCCCGTATGGTGATTGATGGTTCATATCGATGTGACTGCCTAAAAGGCCATTTCCGTTATTTTGATTCTCAACTGCAAAGTGGCTTAGTGAGGATGGCCAAAGTGTTGGCCCCATGAAATTGTTAGGTGTTGCTTGACCGCAGTACGTGTTTGCGGTCTCTTGCGCTGAACCCCATTGCCAATCAAATTCAGGATGATACGCTCCGAATGAAATTGCGCTGACTTCTTCGAGGAAGTGATTACGATTCGAATCCTTTCTGTTCTGTGATGTCTGATTTTCCAACCCTGTGTTTTCTACAATCGTAATGCTGTCGGATGCACGATTGGCAATCCAGAGTTCATTTGCTCTTCCGGGATGGAATTCCAAGTCTCTTGGGTCGGAGAGGTAATCTGATGAGTCTGCGATAACGACTTCATTGAATCCAACACCAAACTTCTCAACGAATTCAGTCTCTTTAGATTCTGAAGCATAGGAAGGAACTGCAAATAACAGAATAAGAAGCATAAAAATAACAATCTGTTTCCTCATCATGGCTAGACCAGAAAACTCCCACATATGATATGTTGCTATACCTGCCCAATTGTAATTGGGATTGTAATCGCAAAAAAACGCCTTACTTATCTCGCCAATGTCGTTTCTGGATTGAGCGTTGGAATATATCTTCATAGGATTCTGCATTTCCTTCGAACGTAAAGGATTCTAGAACCCGTTTACGGCCTGCTTTTGCCTTTTTGATACGCTTGACTGAGCCGTTTAATTCATCACAAACTGCCTTTGCTAGGCCTGAATGATCGCCACGGTCAAACAATCCGCCGACTGTTTCATCGACCATTTCAGTCAACGGAGGTTGGTCGACAGTTACGACAGGTGTACCAGAAGCGAGTGCTTCAAGAGGAATCAAACCTTGACCTTCATAGTACGATGGATATACGACTAAGTCTGCTGAGCGATAATGTTGAGCAAGTTCTTCAAATGGCATACTACTCTTAATGAATACAGCATGATTAACTCCCAATTCCTCTGCAGTCTTGAGCAGCGCTTTCTTCATATGCCCTCTTCCAACAATCACCAATCGAGCGTTTTCATGTTCCTTGAGAATTAATGGCATAGCTCGAAGAAGTGACATGTACCCCTTCCGAGCGACGAGACGGCCAACTGCTAGGAGCATTGGAGTCTCTGTTTTGGGACCGTAACTCAAGGCTTCTTCATCTGCACAATCGTAAGCTTTTCGAATGCGTTCGTGGCTCAATTGTTCCGCTTCATTGTCTTTGTCGGGAGGTCTGAATACTCTTGGATCGCATCCCCAATGAATGACTTCAATATCAGCATCATCGGGTATCTTGTAAAACTCATGAAATTCTTCAAGTGTTGATCTCGAGATTGCAACACTGCACGTAGATTCCAAAACACCGTTTCGTTCGTAGCGTTTGTACCACCAACTTGTGAGACGAATTGCGAGGTCGTTTGGATTCTTCCATGTCGCAGTTTCTCGATTCATTGCAGCGCGACGAACACCTTCCTTTTCTCCAACCCATGAACCGTGTAACGTACTCACAAC
>JAKMFY010000002.1 GCA_022425185.1 Candidatus Poseidoniaceae archaeon
ATGTCGATTATACAGATGATAACGGTGGATCTGCATACAAACAAACCCTTCTTTCACCAACGCTTGACATGACTTCTGCTGCAATCAAGGACCCTTCTGCATATTTCGATTCATGGCATCAACTCGCAACTCATTCTACGTCGGGCACCACCCCGAATTACAGGTATGCCGATTGTGCATACGTTGAGATTCGTTCAGCACCAACAGCTACCTTCGATGAAGTATTGCATCAATTTGAGCACATTGACTTTGACATCCAAAACTCAAGCGGTGTCTCTTTTGGGGCAGGATATTATCAGGTTGGCAGTGGTCAAGCGAATCAAAAAATTAACGGGGCATGCAATGGTGTTCAATACGACGATTACGCTCTTGGCGGATCTTCCATCTCTGGGTTTAACGCAGATGGTTGGGGCAACATGAAACTCGACTTATCCAACTACGGGGGCTCATATGTCCAACTTCGGTTTGTATTGGAACACAATGCTATCCCTCTTTCAGGGTCTTATTCCTTGGATAACAACACAATGCCAGGATGGTACATCGATAACTTCCGATTCGGAAGTGTTCTTCCTCAGTCAGGATGGATGGGTGTGCGTGGAATTTTGCCAAATGTTGGTGGAGGTGACAACCATCCAAATGGGTATGGTTTGCTGACAATTGAAGCAGAAACAACCTCGACTGCAGTACTTTCTGTTGATATTATTGACCCATTGAGTGGACAAAATGTTGTAGACAATAACAACAACTCAATGTCTGGCCTAATCGGTTCAGTCCTTGAATTGTGGGACATCAATTCATCAACATATCCAACGATTGACTTGAAGTTTAATTTCGATTCTGGCCCAGATCAACTCTCAACACCAATTTTCCATGGTTTTTCGATAGGTACTCGGGTGGGAACTGGATTTAATCAGACAATTGTTTCCCCGAATCCTCCACAGAATGGGGTTTGGTCATCTCAAGGACTTGGTGATTTAATGATGTACAATCCTCAACTGATTGATACTGCTTTTACAGCAGATAATTTCCGATCACACTTCGCACATCCTATTGCTTCAATCACTCCGTACATACAGGACGATTGTTCTGAAAATCCTGAACTATCTGTTTCTATGAACGGCTATGACGTGATTATGCAAAACAACGTCAAGTACACATTAGGAGAGACTGCGGGAATGCCTGACTCCGCATTCGGTTTCTCCGCTGTGCTAAGTTATCAAAATCCATGCGGTGTTGCAGGGATGTGGTTCGATCTTGAATTTGCTCATTACGCAGAAAATGTTCGAATCGACGTAGCTGGTGACGGCGATATGGAGTACGCTTTCGATGAACCCGCCTTCGACATGTTCGGCCGTCAAACTCTGTTCATTAGTTCAAAGGACGCTAACGACATTCACTATGGCTCTGAAAGCAGAACACTCACTCTTGGATTGAGTGGTTCTGTCGACGGAGGAGAATTCATGCTCCCAGTTGGAGCAACCATTCGGGCCGCTGAAGTTTCATTCGAGAACAATCAAATTATCTCGACAACCAACGAAAACGAAGGATTTGACTGGTCGCTCTTATCGGGTCTTGAAGAAGTAGCATTAGGAAGCATTGGAAACCAAACAGAGGGTTCCTCGGAGATGTACCCTGTTGAGATGAACCTGTCAAATGCTCTCAATACCTTAATGCAAAGCAGTTTAACTCCAACAGCCCACATCGATGCGAACGGAAACGGATGGAAGAAGTTCAGGTTCAATATTGAAAGTCTTAACGCTACAAGCGGCGGAACAATTAATCTCATTGGGCTCGATGTTGTATACGACCTTACTCATTACCTCTCAACTGGTAATCGCTTTGCTTCCGAACTTGCGCAAGGTGTTGCTTTGTCCACATCAACATCTGGAAGTGCAACAGTACCAATTGTTGTTCACTCAACCACTGGAGGAGGTCTTTCCCTTTCCAGTCTCTCGGTTATTACGTCCCCTGGATACGACACAACAGCAACGCTTGTTGGAAACCCAGTCGGTCTTTATCCAAACGGAGAAATTTACGAAATAACCACCACGCACACAGTTTCCGGACTTACCGGAGCACAATTCCAAGAAGCGTATCTCATGTTTGAATCTGTGACTGGAAACATTGAATTGTCGTATTCAGATCTAAACGGATTTGGAGAAGTCGAGAACTCGAATGGATACATTACACTCCAGTCTTCAAGTGTTGCAGTCATCTCTGAAGGAAAAGAAATCACTTGGAGATTTACTGTCAACAATGTTTGGGAAGATACGGAAGAAGTGAAAATCTATGCTGGACAAAAAGCAACAAATGGCGTCAATGGACTGCCATCTGCTATTGTCCTTGCTCCACCAGGCGGTAATGCTGTTGAGAATGATGTTGGAATCACAGCCTTCTCAATCCTCAACGAGGAAGGTGTTGCTCAGAATTTGGATGCTGGAAACACAAACCGAAATTTGAGATTGACCGGAAGTATCCGCTTAGAAGCACTCGCTGTTTCCCCGGACCCTCTCTCTTACTTCACCGTCGTTGAAGAAAGAAGCATCAACAGTACTGGAGAAAACCCTGTCTTTGAATGGTCTGAAATCGCCAATCAATCTGGAACCATCAGCGGAGACTTTGACTGGACTGTCGACTTGGGACCTACCACTGCAGGAGATCACGTTTACCGCTTCAGAATAACCGGATACGAAGGCGGAGATACTGTTTGTCCGAGTTCAGAATTCAGACCAGATGACGATTGTGCAATTCCATTTAACCTTACAATAGATCAATTTGCACCAGAACTCATTTCAGTCAAGGTGCTTAATGGACAAGTCGACCCGAACTTCGAATTGAATTGGAGATCACTCGTTGACGATACATGGGTCATCCCATCCAACAATCAATACGTTAAGGTTGGAGTGACCGATCTCCAAGATTTGCCAGCAACAATTGACCTTCATTACTGGGTTGAATACCAACATGATGCGAACAGTGACGGTATAGCAGACCCTTCAGAATATGCTACAGTAGCCTTAACCGGTGACGGAGCGTATCCAACTGCAAACTATACTGGCAACTACAATGACCTAGCAAACCAAGAGAAAGATCCTGTTGGAAGAGTCAGTATGTTCCTCGAGGGATATGACCTTGCAGGAAATTCAATTGACGGAGGTGAAGCTGGAATTTTCAACGACGAAGTAACTTATGCCTCAATGCCATCGAAGTCTCCTGAAGTTCTTACGGTTGAATTTGAAAACTCTGCTGGACGTCCGCTACTCAATTCCAATCATCCCCTCTACGACGGTGAATGGAACAAGACAATGTACGCTGGTAATGAATACCATCTCATCGTCGATGCAGAAGATCGAAACGGTTGGAGAGACATTGATTACATCAAGGTTGAATTGGACGTAACTCGCACGGATTTAGATCTGTATTATTTCCCTCGTAATGAGACTGCATGGACAGATAGCCCTTACATTACAATCGTCGAAGAAAGTGAAAATTCAGATGGTCCTCAACTTTTGCGAATGGATGGTGGAGCATTGATCAATCCATTTACGGATGAATTTTATCTCGATCTCCCATTCATCATAGATTGGGGTGTAATCGGGCTCTCCTCAGAATCAAGTCCCGCTGTGACAATCGCCGACCTTGATGGAGAGGTGAAAAGAAAACTCGATGGTTCGACTACGGACATCACCAAATGGCTGTATTCCGATGGAATCAGACTCGATGTTAGAACCGATGAAGCGAATAATCTGATGATTACTCCATACTTTACGGACATCACTGGTTCGATAACAAAAGACGTTCGCCAGGGATACGTTTTCCCAGGGGATACTGTTTCGTTCGCAGGACAATATACCTACATAGATGGATGGTCTGACAGCGTCTTTATTCTACCTGAAATGGAATTGACCCTTGAAGTCACTCGTATGGCTGCTCAACCAAGTACAGCGAATGGTGTTCAATACTTCGCTTATGGCGCTGGTGGGGCGGATGGTTCGAAGCAGGATGGACAACCGACATACCACGCATTTACTGGTGGTTCATTTGATCTCAACATCACCGCTCCAACCTCAACAAACGAGTACACCTACATGTTTAGGCTGGTTAATCTTCCCGATGGAGCAGTTGATACCACAGATGCAATATGCTCCTTCTCGACCTCTTATGGATGTGCAGAGTTCGTTCTCAAAGTCGATGCAAACGCTCCTGTCGTTACATCGAACACATGGACAGTTCGTGACGAAGCAAATTCAGTTCTTGACGAAACGATATCAACCTCGAACTTCAGATGCGTTGACATTGAACTCCAAATTTCTGAGAAGGAAGCCTTGTTTGAAGGTGATGTATCCGTAGCATGGAAGTTCTATGTTGATCCAACAAACGACATCACATGGCCTTACTTTGGAACGATTCATGGTACTGATCCTCTGACCGAAGAATTGTCACTCTCGCCTGTTGCAGGTGGATACGCTGCTAGTGCAGACTGTGTCGACTTGTGGCCTGCTGTTGATGACAATGAGTTGCCAACGCAAGAGCAAATCGGAAACATCGAAGTTGTCTTCTGGATAATAGGAGCAGATTCAGCAGGTTCAGCAGTGCTTGGTGGAGGCCCATCTGATGGCTCTGTTGCGCCTATTTATTCCTCTGAATCACGGTACAATTCGTTGTATTCATTCATTTACGAAGAAGCTAGTTTCGCTGTAAAGGAAGTCGATTTGACTCCACGTTCGCCTGAAGTTGATGAAGCAATGACCTTGACGATTGAAGTTGTTAACACCGGTTCAAAAGCAGGACAAGTAACACTTCGCGTCCAGTCCGTTGTTGATGGGGGAATTCCTATCACAGAATCCACCATTACTTCAGATGCAATTCTCATCGATGGAGAACTGGATGTTGAAGTAACACTCGAAGCATTCGCAAATCCAACAACTGGAATGTACTATCTCATCTATGATGATGTAACGGGAGATCTTCTCTACAACGGTTCATCGAGCGGTGATAGTTTCAACGTGAAGGTTGCAAGTGAAAGCGATGATTCAGGTGGATTGATGCTGGTTATCGTCATTCTTATCGGATTGATTCTCGTTATGGGAATCGTTGGACTTGTCCTTGTACGCCGTAACAACTCAGATGGAGTTGACGCCTACATGTATGAAGAGGAAGATGATGGAAAGGCATATGCAGATCTACCAGGCCAATACTCCGGTCCTCAAAGCCCGCCTGCTGATGTTACTCCGCAGATGGCTGAAGCCATGCGTGAATTCCCGCAATGGTCGCAAGAAGAAATTCAAGGTTATTTCGACCAAGGTTGGGACATTTCTACACTCAAAGATTGGGTCAACAACCAGTAAAGGTCGTGACCACTTGTCTGTGGAATTGGAATGGGATGATGTGGTTTGGAAAGACCCTGATGGCGGTACAATCGTTCTGCACGGTGTTCTCCCAACGACAGTCCATCCACGTCAATTGCGACCAAGAATTGAATGGCATGCAATCGCTCTATTGGAAGGTCCCGAAATAGAAGATGTTTGGGAACTGGAGGAGGCTTCAGAAGTAGAATCCCAAGGTATCAACCTCACTTCAGCAGTTCTTGGAGGCGGACTTGACTCTGTTCTTATTCAGGATCTGCTTCAACTTGATGAAATTCAAACAGGTAGATTTCCCGATCCTGAACCTCGTCGCTTACATCGACTAGCACTTCGGCATGACCGCCCAGTGTATTGCATCGAACCCACTCTCGATGATGAGGATTGGGAGTTGCAGCGTACAAATGAAGCCAAAGTGTCCACGCATTGGCGAAAACTTCTCTCTATGGTTCGCATCGGAAAGAAGTGGAGAAAAGCGGTAAAGCGCCGAATCTTTGATGCTGAGCAGCCACCGAAGAATGTGCCAAAGGATATGGCTACAGCTAGCGTTCTTACTGCTGCTTGGTGGGACGTGACGGAATCAAGAATCAATCCAGAACTTTCTAAGTCCAGGGATATCAGATTTGCAAAGAGATTACGAGGGGCATTGGCAAAAGAGCGTGAGACGCATGGGGCTAATGCCACAATCCTTGTCCCTATGGTTCAAACATGGAGAGCCAGTTTATTCAACTCCTTAGAAACCCTCCCTGAGGTGGAGGAGATTATTTCATCATCTGGCCCCTCGGACATACTGGAGGGAGAAGAATGAACTCAAACATCGATGTTACAGTTGAGAATCAGTTGGTTCGCTTCATCTGTCCAAAACCTGTAGATGGCGAGGCTGTTGTAACGCAATTGGATGGACAAAGAGTCGGTGGTATGGTCATCAAATCACTTCGTCGTCCTCGAGCAACATTAGTCATTGATTCACAAGGCCGTATTACCGTCCATGGTACACATCGAGTTGAATCAGCTCGTTCAGCAGCAAAGGAACTCCTTCTCAGACTTGGTCTTGATGACACTGGATTGAAAACTGAACTCGGTCCTATCATCGCCTCATTTACGTTCAACACCTCTGTAAATGTGCAATCCATTATCGGCAATCTTGGGGCTGGCGAAGGGCATTATGACGATCGCCTCGATTGTGGTATCATTCATGATGAGAGACACGATCTGATTCTGTACGTTTGGGCAAATGGTAAGTGCATCGTTACTGATGGACGCCATCCGAAAATGGTAGCTATGGCTGCAGTCTACTGGCGAACTAAGTTTTCAGAACTTGGATTCTCCACAGCATGAGGGTCGAATATGACAACCCCAATTCCCAAATGGAATGGGCCGATCTTAGACAACCATTTCCACCTGAACAGGAAGGGGAGATTTCTCGATGCAGCAAAGGATTTCAAGAATCAAGGAGGTACACACCTTGTCTTGGTTCATTGTCCTGACTTCTCTTCACCGCCGACTCATATCGATGAGCACAGAAGTACGTATGCAGATACGATTGCAATGGCTGATGAAGTCCGTAGTTACCACGAACTAAACGTTCGAGTTGTATTGGGCCCGCATCCTGCTGCTTTCGCTCACCAGTTCATACAATGGATGGAAGAGGACAAGGAACAGGGTGCTGAACGAGCCTGTGAAAATTATCGCGATAGCATTGATGCAGCACTGGAGTTTGTCAACGAAGGAAAAGCCCATGCAATCGGAGAAGTAGGAAGGCCCCATTGGCCAGTTTCTGATGAAATTTGGAATCTTTCGAATATGCTATTGCAAGAAACAATGGCTATGGCTGCAAAAGAAAATATTGCTCTGCAACTTCACGTTGAAGGTGAATTAGATTCTACATATCGAGATCTGTCAAAGATGGCTGAAAAAGTCAATTTTTCTAAACACAAACTTGTGCGTCATTATTCGCCTCCTCAAATAGATGAAGCAATGACTCGAGGGTTGACGTCAAGTGTTCTTGTTGGAAAAGGAGCGCTTCAACCATTGATGGAAACCTATGAGCAAAACAAAACAGGCTTCATGCTTGAGACGGATTACATGGATGATCCACGTAGACCTGGTGCCGTTTTAGGCCCGAAAACTGTGCCAAGAAGAACACAACAACTTCTCGAAGCAGGAATGGATGAAGAGACATTATGGCGCTGCCATGTTGATGTACCTAACGCAATTTATGGAATCGATGAAGATTGATTCATTTTCCTCCCATATCGCCATCACATTCATCATAGGGTTCGGATACGAAGATGTATGGCAGAAGGACATGGTCATATCCGATCAGCAATTGTTCTGGTTCTTCTCATCCCTTTGATGATGCCATTTGCATCCGCACAAGGAGGAATCGGTTCGATTTCTTTGGACTGTGGAGACGATCCAGAAATGAATGTCGCTCCGAATGATTATTCCGATGTTGAACTCATCTGCACTGTCACCAATGATGGGACTATCTTGGCAGAGTCCATCGAAATTACTGAAGAATGGGACGGTATTTTTGTTGACATCAGCCTCTCCGAAGATTCCTTCACTCTAGAGTCTGGTGAAGAAGCTGATTTTACAGTTACATTTAGTGGTGAATCACGACTTGATGCCACAATTGCTTATGAGTTCACTATTTCAGCGACAGTGACTGCTTGGGGGCCAATTCCAGTTGAAGGGACTCCTCTGTCAAATACTGCCAATCACACAGGCGATTTCTCAATCGCAAAGTTCGGCATGCTCACACTCGATATTCCTGATACATCTTCCAGGAATATGGTGACGAGTGAAGAGCTTTCAATTACATTTCAAGTAGAAAATGACGGGAATGCGGATGATCGTATCAAAATCGAAGTAACGAATTCAAACCAACTTGAAATGCTTGGCTTCGTCTTTATCGCAGGGACCTCTTTTGCAGAAAATGTTCAGATGGATGGCATCTCCTCTCAATTTGAATTAATCGTACGGGCACCAAGCGATGCAGCAGAAGAAATCCGCTCGGAAATTGTAATCGTCGCTACAAGTGACAATGATAACTCCGTATCAGATACAGTACGTTTTGACCTCATCGTAGCAGCAGAAGATGAATCTTCAGGACTCGGAGGCCTTTCTCTTGAGAACACAGATGATTTGGCTATGTATGGAGCTATTGGAGGAGGCGTGCTTTTCATTATCTTCCTCCTTGTCATCATCTCTCGCATCTCCAAACGAAATGCTTCACGTAATGTCGCAGTAGATGAAGAACCAGAAGCAATCGAAATTGATGACGAATTTGATTTAGAATTCGATTTTGAAGAGGATGAAGATTTTGAATCAGACGATCTCGATGCTATGTTTGATGATTTGTAACGACGTCGCCTTTTTCCTCGAGGTCGAGTAAGGCCAATATTTGAGCCAAAAGAAGGGGAATACTCAAAGACGTGGTGTGCTGGGTAACACCTGCGATTGGTGAGATGCGGATGCTAGGTCTAAAGGGAAAAACAGCCGTAGTATTTGGAGTTGCGAGTGAAGATTCGATTGCTTGGGCAATCTGTCAACAACTCGCAGAGGCAGGAGTTGACCTGTTTCTGGGCTTCCAGAAACGCTTCATGTCTCGGGTCTTCCAACTCAAAGACAAACTTCCTGCAATCAAAGGATTCTATCCACTTGATGTCGCACAAGATGAAACAACTGGAGAGTTCTTCGAAGCCTTTTCAAAAGAACATCCGGGAAGAAAGATCGACATCCTTGTTCATGCTATTGGTTTTGCTCCACGAAGCTGTTTCGATAGACCCATTCTCTTTGTAGAGGATGCAGATATCAATACTGCAATGACGATTTCTGCGAACTCGTTGCAACGATGTTTGAAATTCGCTATGCCATACCTTAGCGAAGGGTCTTCAACCATCACTCTGACTTATGCAGCATCGACACGCTTTGTCCCATCCTATGGAATCATGTCGATGGCTAAGGCAGCGCTAGAATGCTGGACAAGGGAACTCGCTTGCCATCTTGGCCCGCATGGACATCGTGTCAACAGCATCTCTTCAGGACCAATACGAACGATCGCTGCATCAGGAATTCCTGGATTCGATAAAATTCTCGATCATGTAGAGGCCAATGCTCCTCTACGACGAAACGTTAGCCAATCCGATGTTGCTGGAACCACTCTTTGGCTTGCAAGTGCTCTTTCAGCCGGCGTAACCGGGCAATGTATCCACGTCGATGCAGGCTATTCAATCACCATGGTGCCTCAGAGTATCATGGACGTATGAGGTGAACAAGATGACCATCACAACCGATGACGGAAAACCCTGCGAAGGACTTGAACAAGGTCCTTTTGAGCCGATTGCAGTTATTGGTGTTGCTGCGATGATGCCAGATGCTCCGGACCTCGATACTTTCTGGCAGAATATCATCGATTCACACGTAAGTATTCGTGAAGTAAAGGAAGGTCGCTGGCCAGGCCCAGTTGATCATTTCTGGACAAAAGGGAAACCGGGCGATATCAAGCATGGATTCACCTATTCGAAGATAGGAGCCTTTGTAGAGGGATATGAGTTTGATTGGAGGAGGTGGAGGCAACCCCCCGGTACACTTCCTCAAATAGACCCGTGCCAATTATGGGCGGTTTCCGTTTCTGCTAAAGCAATAGAACAAGCAGGGTATGGGGATGACGGGAAGGAATTCCCTCGTGAAAGAGCAGGTGTTGTTTTTGCAAACGCCCTTGGTGGCGAAAACAGAAATCTCTCTAACATCCGTGTTTGGTCAAATCACACTGCTGAACTAGCCAAGCAACATGGTATGCCAGCATCTGCAAAAGAATCGTTTATGGAAGACGTAAACGAACAGTCTCCCAAAGTCGATGAAGATACAATGCCTGGTGAACTTGCAAACGTTGTCTCTGGAAGAGTTGCTAATCTTCTCGACCTTCAAGGCCCCAATCACGCAATGGATGCGGCTTGTGCATCTTCCATGGCTGCTGTCATGGATGCTTGTCGGTTATTACAAACAAGACAAGCAGATGTCATGCTTGCAGGTGCAACTGATCGAACAATGGATCCTGCGACCTATGCTAAATTCAGTGCAATTGGTGCACTTTCACCGACACACTCTACGCCCTTCGACGCTCGTGCAAATGGATTCGTAATGGGAGAAGGGGCCGGAGTCATGGTGCTCAAGCGTTTATCAGATGCAATTTCAGATGATGACGTTATTCATGCAGTTATTCGGGGCGTTGGCGGCTCATCAGATGGTAGGGGCAAGGGAATTACTGCTCCAAGTCAAAGAGGCCAAATCCAGGCCATTGCTCGTGCTTACAATCAAGCAGGATATCCAGCCTCTTCTGTTGAACTCGTCGAAGCCCATGGAACTTCGACAAAGGTGGGGGACGCGACTGAACTTTCAACACTCACGCGATTGTGGACAGATGCAGAATCTGGAGATAACGTGGCTGTCGGTT
>JAKMFY010000007.1 GCA_022425185.1 Candidatus Poseidoniaceae archaeon
ACCGACTCAAGGTTCGGTACAATCTCTGGCAATGCTTGCTTTCCAAAGACACCAAGTACATGGCTTCCCGCTTACTCTTGGCTCAAAAGCACGATTCCTTGTTCGAGAGAAAGATGTGATGAATCCACTCTATCGAGTTCTTCTGGCGGAAGAATGTTCTGATTTGAATCTGACAACTCGAAAAATCGATTTAGCATATTATAGACAGCAAGCAATTCGAGCGGTGTGGGCAATACTCACTCCGTTTGGGTGGAAAGAACATCAATTGACAGAAGTGGGTGTTGTACGACTTGACAAGTGGATGTGAAGGAACCAAGTCTCAATTGGGATTGATTTCTCATTAGAGGAAGAACTCGTAGTGTTGTTCCTGACTTGTTGGTATTTCTCAGAAGCAATATCCTTTTTCTTGCCGTCTGCCAATACCCATGCAAATGTCGATCAGCATGTATCTTCACGGTATGTTTTAATTGTTGATGAAGTCTATTTTTCACATGTCCATCCATGATGATTACTGCACAGTGTTTGGACAATTTTTGTAATGAATGTAAGCAATGACGAAGGATTGCTCGCCCCTCATACCGACGTATTTGCTCATCGAGAAACATTGCTAGTAATCCATCAACAACGACCAATGAAGCCTTTGTGAGTAATGTTTCTTGATGCACACGAAGAATCAACGCATGGAGCTGATGAAGTGTGAATCCCCGTCCAATGTAGAGTCGACGTAAGCCTTCTTCAAGACCACAGTTTCGATATCTTAATGGTTCAAAAAAAGTACTCGGATCAAATCGATGTGCTCCATCAATCCAATGGACTGTTTGGTTCTCACTAAGTAAAGCAACAGTAGTTTCCTGAGCAAGAAAACCAATTTCTTTACCAAAATATCCTGGTCCTTCAATCCATGTTATGCCTTTCTTCATGAGGAGATGTTCAGGAAAAATTGATTTTTCTTCTATTGCTTCAATATCCATCATATGTTCACCAAGTATTGTTGTCCGGCGAGGACAGTAGGGTTACATTTCGCAGGGGGTATTATGAAAGTGAAGGATGAATTTCAAACACCTTCGACCATCATCGTGGATTGTGAGCGAACCTCGTATCCTGATTCATTGTGACCTCGATGCGTTTTTTGCATCGGTCGAGATGCTTCATCATGGTTTTCCTGAGGATCAACCATTGATTATTGGTTCTGACCCTCAACAGGGTCGAGGAAGAGGCATCGTTTCGACCTGCAATTATGCCGCTCGGACCTACGGTGTGCGCTCCGCAATGCCAATCACGGAAGCTTGGAGACGTTGTCCTGGAAGCCCATATGGGCCAGGTCGCTATATCCGGGGAACACGTTCATTGTATTCGATGGCTTCTCGACGAGTCATGAAGATTTTACGCAAATATGCCGATAAATTCGAGCAGGCGAGTATCGATGAAGCGTATCTCGACATAACAGATTATACAAAAGGAGACTGGGATGAGGCTTTAGGGCTTGCGCGACGAATAAAGCATGAGATTTCAGATTCAGTAGGCTTGACTGCTTCCTTTGGAATAGGACCTACAAGAGTTGTTGCTAAAATGTCTTCAGAAGTCAATAAACCAAATGGAATTCACCGAGTATTGCCTGATGAAATTCAATCCTTCTTTCAACAACGTTCTGTTCGTGAAGTGCCGGGGATTGGTCCAAAAACAGCTAACCGATTGGCAGAATGGGGCATATCAACGGTGGATGAGGCATCGGAATTAGGCGAACTTGCATTGGCTAGGATGACCTCTGAACGCTTTTCATCATGGCTTCTACGTGTTGTGGATGGGACTACGTCAAATGAAGTGAGCCCAATCCGTTCACGTCGGTCAATCGGGAAAGAGCGTACATTTCCTGTGGACCAATCGAATCATGAAGTAGTTCTAGAAGTCCTCGAAAATCTAACTGTAAGAGTCATGGCCAAAGCAAGAGAAGAAGGTATTGCAGGAAGACTTGCTGAGGTTAAGTTACGGTATACTGGATTTGAGACGCACACTCACGGACGTTCAATTCCAGTTGCAATGGACGATACTGATGTATTTCTACGTCAAGTTCGAATGCTTTTTGCTCAAAATGTCAATCAAGAACAAAACATACGACTCGTTGGTTTTCGTTTGGGGCAGTTGGAAGAAATCGATCATCGTCAAACCACATTAGATGGAATTGACGAGTCAGAGTAACTTGTGCATCCGTGTCAGAGTGCCCTTGAATTCTTCAAGAGAATCTGGAACTGCAACACCTTCAATTTCAGCATTGAGTGATAGACCTTGTTCTTTCTTAGTTTTCCAAACCTCACTGTTGAAGGCTTCAACATCTGGAGTTAAGTTGTTGAGTTGTTGATCAACAGATCCTTGGGCTGGGAATTGGTCGACATCTACTGAACTTTCTCCGTAGAGGGTCATCGAGATATGGTGGCAGAAGAAAGGACATACAGGACTGAATGCTGCAAGGAAGTCTTTCAAAACCGTATGAATTGTCCATGCTGCATGTAAATCTCCATCATAGAGTCGAGTTTTCGCCATTTCGAGCCAATGAGATGGCAAAATACCGGTTCCAAAGGTTTTGAGGGCTTGAGTCGCTGAGTAAATATCAAGATTCTGCCAAGAAGATTCTACAATCTTCATGGTTGCAGAAAATTCTGAACGAATCCATCTGTCTTCAACAGGGAAGGCATTTGTTGGTTCAACTTCAGGCATATCGAATTGGCTTGCAAATCGAGCAACGTTGAATAATTTCGTTAGTACTCCAAAATATTTGGCCTCAATTTCTTCAGGATTGATATGGAAATCGTCACCGACCTGAGCCTCACATGCTTTCCATAATCGGAAACATTCGCTTCCAATTTTATTAGCTTTCAAACTGACAGAACCACTTGGGCCTTTGACCTTCCAAGACCCTGTTCGTCCACCAGCACCACATTCGAGAACGCTATCAGCATCAATCCCGTTTCCGAGGGACTTCGACATCTTTCGACCCCATGGATCCATCCCAAGCCCATCAATCCAGACGTGCTGAAATCCAGGTTTGTCAAGTAGGAGAGTGGACTTAAGGAGCGTGTAATACAACCATGTTCGAACAATTTCTTTCCCCTGGGGTCGTAATGCTGTAGGAAATGCTTTCTCAAAGACTTCTGGATGATTTAGGTAACCACTTACGAAGAGATTGGAATTGGAAGAATCCATCCATGTGTCGAATACCTTTTCCTCGCCTCGAATTTCACCGAGTGAGTTTTTCATTTCTTCATAGGAACCGATGTCTTCTCTTGATTCGCGTTCAAGAACTCGGGATTCGAGAGGTGGATGTTCCTTCCAAGGTTGAACGTAGGTTCCAGAGGGGGGCACAACAATGAATTGTTCATCTTCAGAATACCAGATTGGAATCTCAGTGTGGTACCATCGGCGTCGAGATATTGGCCAATCGATGCTGATGTTATCCATCCAGTCGAGCAAAAATTGTCGGTTCCTAGGGGGATGGAATTCAATTTCATCAATATGCTCACGCATTCTATCCTGAATGTGAGTCTGTCGCACATACCACTCCTTGAGAAGAATGATTTCGACAGGATTTTTACCGTTCAGAGACTGGGATTTCCTGTGAGCGCTCTTCAATCTGTGAAATCATTCCTGCGTCTTGGAGCATTTCGGTTGCTCTTTTTCTCGCCTCTATAACACTTAATCCAGAGAGGTCAGCAGAGATGTTGGTCATGCACCCATCGAGATCTATGGCTTGATATGGAGTCAACCCAAGTTCTCTGAAAACCGCTACATCGTTTTGATCGCCAAAAGAGCAGACCATCAAAATACCACTTCCAAATTCAGACTTAACAGATGGATGGGTTTGAATCTCAACTGATGTTTCTCTCCCATTTACTGGCATTGGTAGGATTGCTTTTTTCCCAATCAGATGTTGATATCGTTGATCGTCGGGGTGGACGACAACTACGCCACAGGCACAAATCATCTCTGGCCGTGTTGTTGAGATTATCAATTCTTCACCAGTATCCGTTTGCCACTTTACATCGACAAGATTCGTATTTCTCGAAATACGCTCAACTTCTGCATCAGCGATGGTTGTTCCCTCAACTGGGTCGTAGATATTCGGACGAAGATCTTCAATGATGTCTCCCTTCTTGAATAAATCAATGAAAATCGATTGTGTAACAGCCCGATAATCGGGTGCATCTGTAAGGTATTCTGCAGCAAAATCACATGACAATCCTACACGAGCGGCAGTCTTTCTCATGGCTTGAGTGAATTCTTCAATTGTCTCTCTGCACAACGTTAGAAATTCTTCTCTATCGTATGTCTTCATCTTCCTTTTCGTATTTTTTTCTACTGTAAATTCGATATTAATGCCGTTCCTATCGACGCCCCAAGGGAAGTATACTTCCTTTCCAAGTAATCTCTGTGAACGAGCAATGACATCAATCATTGAGTATTGTGCGACTGCTCCTATGTGCCATGTTCCTGATGGATAAGGAGGTGGTGTATCAACCACAAATAGAGGCTTTCCACTTGATGGCTGGAAACCATATCGGTGTTGATATGTCTCAGAATCAGCGTAATGCTCCTCTTGGATTTTCTTCTCTAGGTCGATTGACCATCGCTTCTCTGGTAGTCTTGGAGTACTCATTTTCTGCACCGGCCCAGCCCCCAGTTAACGGGAGGGTCCAGCCAACCCTCAGGATATTTGTTTTTGAACGGTTCCCTCACAAACCAACGGCAATCCTTTCAATGTCGGTGTAGAGGGGGGGGC
>JAKMFY010000015.1 GCA_022425185.1 Candidatus Poseidoniaceae archaeon
TAGCCGTTCTATACGGTGCAGCGATTGTAGGAATCGCATACCAATGGGGTTACTCGGTGTGGAGAGGGAAAAGGATTCAACGCTCATTTGAAGGACAGGTCATTGAGACTCTTGACCCATTATCCTATGACTTGACGAGGACAAAAGGTCGAATTGAATTCATTGTTCGCAAACCAATGGCTGAGAGATTACAAGAAATTGAAGAAATACACACGGGTCAAATGACGTTCGAGGACCTTGATTCGATGCCAAGTAATCAGCCTAAAAAGGCCCCTCAAAATCCAATTTAATCTTCAATCAATTCTGCATCAATGCTTGATGAAACCAAATATTTTGGTTCGTCAATACGAGATGAGCGAATCAAGTAGCCAAGACCAATCGCCGCTACGAGCATGAATATTGAAAAGAAACTTGCAACGCCTAAATATTCAGAAAATACATCGCCTAGGGCAGAGAAGAATCCCTCAGATTCGGACTCTTCAGCAACGTCCTTAGGGACAATCAAAGAGAATACGGCTTGTTGGTCATAAGCCATTCTTGTAAAGGTCAACTGACCGTCATATTCGCTGTCATAGTTTTCAGAGGGGATTGCAGGATCAAGGTCCGAGTAGAAGTCAGGACGTTGTTCAAACGAAATGTCAACAGGTTCACTCAAATCAAGGGTAAGCGTTACATCAACTGTGTATGGAATACGAGATTCAAAGAATTCTGGATCGTTAAAGATTCCAAGGAAAGTTGCTGCCTGACCAGTCACGTCGAAATGTGCCCAAGTATTCCAAGAAGAAGAATCGACATCAAGATCACAAATCCATGCATCAGATACACGAGAACAAGCCCCTTGAGCATCATTACTACCATCTTCGCCTAAGTCAATCTCAAGTTGAAGAGCGCCTGCTTGTGCCGTGTCAATATCAAATTCGGTTGGTACAAAGCGAGCTTCAAGTTGTGTAGTTCCATTTGGAATCCAGACATAGTGTGAATCTTCGGTGTAATAGACTGCTCCACTAGCACCGTTGTTGAAGTGATTCCAGTCTCCTTTCCAGCCATGATGAACTCTATCGGTGTTGACAGAGATGGTTTTCTCAACCATCATTTCTTCATAAATTTCCCAAGCGTCCCAGACTGTGTATTCAGGGAATTCAACCAAGCCGTCTCCGTTTTGATCTCGCATGAGTTGGAGTGTTCTTGCAAGGGCAACAGCCGCATCAACATCTGTCAAGCCGTGACCAATTCGCCAATCATGGCATTCTCCTGTCATGCTTCGATAGCATTCTTCAGGAATGTCATTGCATCCATCATCAGCGTTTCCATCTTCGCACGAATTAGCCATTCCTTCGTAAGTTGCTGTCAATTCTAGAATCAATTCTAACTCATGAACACGAGAAAAGTTTGCAGTATCCCAATCTTCAAATTGACCGTAAGATGCAGTACCATCTCCGCCTACAAGACTCGATCCTTCATCATGGTCATCACGATGATAATCAGCGACGCCAAGGGATGGTGCAATCTCGAGAATTAATCCTGCCATGCCTCCAACGTGCGGAGTTGCCATTGAAGTTCCAGAAATCGACATGTAATACAAATCACCTTGTAATTTCGTGCTTGCATCTATCGCTGTTCCACGAGGTGCAGTCGCCCAAATGTCACGGCCAGGTGCACCAACATCAGGCCATGTGTGTTGTTGGTTCATGCATCCACGAGAAGAGAAAGAAGTAACTGCAGCACCATCGTGGGTGAGTGCTGCTACTGAAATTGCAGATGGTGTGTTTGCGTATACGTTGGTCCGCAGATCACCTGTGCATTCACCACCACCACCCGATCCTCCAGAGTTGGATGCAGCAAAGATGACAGCAACACCGTTGTCATAAGTTAGCATATCAGTCAAAGTTGCAACAGCACCATTTGGATCATAATCACCGTCAGTTCCCCATGAATTGGAAACAACACGGATGTGAAATGGATTCTGCGAAGGAATCGAGTGTTGGTATGTCCACTCAAGTCCTTGTTCAGCAGCAAAGATGGAAGCACCATCACCCGTACCAAGAGCTACAAGTTGTCCTCCTTTGGAAACACCGGCTCTTCTTCCAGCAGAGGCATCACCATTTCCAGCTATCGTCCCTCCTACGTGTGTTCCGTGACCCGAGGAAGTATCGGAATTTGTTGTCTCAGTCCAGACACCATCCCATTTTGCGGAATAAATGACCTTCTCCCCAGTCCATGGTTCAAGGTAGTCAAAATCTGGATGTCCTGCATCGACTCCAGTATCGAGGTCAACAATCGCTGTCCCATCACCGTCCCATTCTGTAAAGGCCAGGTCAGTTTCAAACTCCACTTTACCGTCTGTGTCGACGATAACTCTGTGCCAAGCATCAGTTGCTCGTACCACATGTGTTGTTTCATGCATCATGATACCGGGGTCGGTTGGGCCTCCCCATTCAGAGGGAAGATAGAAGAAATCAAGTTCTCGATTAAGTTCGAGGTATTCAACTCGGTCCCAGAGAGAGATCTTACGAATCGTATCGGAGGGAGCTTCAAAGAGTCCTCCATCGATGAGAATTGCATCGTGGAGATGAATCGCTCCAGTTGTTTTCATGAATTCGAGGTCCTCTGAAGTAACAGGAGATCTTAACTGAAAGATAACTTCGTGGAGAACTGAATCATCATCGGTACTTGCAAGTGCCTCTTCAAGGGCTGAATCCATTTTGTCTAAATCACCGTATGGGTTTGTTCCCTGGGCAAGGGGAGAAGCAAGCGAAACCAAAAAAATGAATTGGAGAAAAAATACAGTCAAAAGACGACTGTTAGGGGTAGGACTCATGGTTAAGGGCACCAAAGGAACTTCAAAGGTGTTTGGTATATTTGTGAATACTATAACCACGGAATTTCATCTGGAATTTCAGCAAAAATGTTCGCTGGGAGTGCTACTTTAATTTTAGAAACTGAACCGAGTTTTTCTACAGAATCCATCTGCCAGGCGGTAAATTGTTCAAGGGATTTCATTGATAGAATGGGATTATGGAGACGATTCCAACCAAGTGTTTGGATTTCCGTACCCGGGGGTTCATGGCCACTGCAAACCAGAACATCATCAGAAAAGCGTGTGAAAACATTCAGAGACGACCAATGCTCTTCTAGGCGACCACTTGGTAAATCATCCCTGCCTACACCAGCCTCTCCGTTGAAGAAAAAGTCCCCGGTGAAAATGTGATTTTCCGTTTCGATGATCATTGAATCCTGTGTGTGGCCTGGTACGTGATGGAACATAAAATTCATCCCTCCCACATTGAGTTCTGTCGACTCATCGACATAGAGAGTCACGCCAAGAGAGGGTGTATCTTTCCACATGATGTAAGGAATATTATGCTTCTTTGAAAGTGAGAAACACGCAGTAATGTGGTCAGCATGTGTATGTGTAGCCATACAAGCGATAAGAGTCAAAGAGCGTTGTTCTAAGACGGTTTCATAATGGTCAATATGATCCCAAACCGGGTCAATTAAAATTGCATCTTCACCATTATTGACAAGATAGGTGCATGCCCACCCATTCGGACGGATATCTTCGACCTGCATGTTCTTGGGTGACAAAACTTCTACTTCAATCCTCACGCTAATTTAGACGAGATTTGATGAGGGAGGGGGTTCAGGGTGAAGCATGCATCCAACAGAAGTGGTTTATCTGGAGCATGATGGAAAGCTGTTGCTCGTTGATGATTCAGGTATAGGACCTCAACCATGCATCATGGGCCGACAAGAATCATCATCGACACTTCGATTCCCGACAAGGAAGGAACTAGACAAAATGGAACTCCCATGGGAGGAGGAGCGATTCACTGATATTCGATTCAATGAAATGAGTATACGGGTCATTCATGGATTACCAACCATTGAATGGCCTTCGCATTGGACTTGGAAAGATGAAGTAATTTCTGATAATGCTGTCCATCCTGTTGCACGAGAAGCAGTCTATCGTTCAATTCACAGGCTTGTAGCCAAAGTCATCATACAGAACGAACGAGATGAAGTCTTGATGGCCAAAGTAGAGCGTGGTTTTTTCAAAGGCTATTGGACAC
This sequence comes from Candidatus Poseidoniaceae archaeon, assembly GCA_022425185.1. Classification (GTDB taxonomy): domain Archaea; phylum Thermoplasmatota; class Poseidoniia; order Poseidoniales; family Poseidoniaceae; genus MGIIa-L2. The sequence continues at coordinate 4,071 of JAKMFY010000015.1, forward strand.
TCCCCGGAGGATATATGAACCACAGCGAGGAACCTTCCGAAGGCTGTGTTCGAGAGGCATATGAAGAATTGGGAATCACGTTGGCTGTCGATGATCGAAAGCCGATCATCACTCAACGTTCTTTTCATAGGGATGGTATTTCTTTCATGAGTTTCACCTATTTCTCAAAATGGAATGGTGCAATTTCTGAATTGAAATTAAAGGAAGGAGAAATCGCTGAAGCCAAGTGGTTCCCTCTTCATGAGGCTTTGAGCAACGCAGTATCTGAATTTGATCATATCGCAATCGAATCGATTGTGAATTAGGACTGGATAAAATCTTTGGCAGCTTGTAAAGCATCATCCAATCCATCAGGATTTGATCCGCCACCTTGAGCCATGGTTGGGCGTCCACCGCCTCCTCCATTTATGTGAGGAATAATGGCCCGAAGAATTTCTACCGCATTGTACCGTTCTGATGCAATTGTTCCTTCCGTACATGCAACCATCAATTTACCACCACCTTCTCGTGAACCCAAAATGGCAAGTGTCGGTTTGGATTGCTCTCTTGTTAATTCTTGAAGCATCGATGTAAGTTGTTTCAAATTCCCATCAAGTTCCATGACAACAATACGAACACCATTAATTTCAAGAGAATCGTCCCCCCCACCAGATGTTCTCAAACGAACAATTTCTGCTTCAAGTTGTTCGATTCTTTTCTTTTGGTCTTTCCATTCACCAAAAAATCGTTCTGCAGTCTTTGGTAGATCTTCATTTGCAATTCCAAAGGTTTCTGATGCCGTTCTCAAAAGAGAATCTTGAGAGCGAGCGTACTGTAACGCCGATTCCCCTGCAACAATGTGAAGTCGTTCCACTCCATCTTGCACTGCTGTAGAGCGGATGATTCTGATGGAACCTATTTGGCCTGGTTCGTCATGATGAGTTCCACCACATGCCTGTATATCGTGATCTGAAATTCTCAAAACACGAATACTGTTTCCTTTAGGAGCGCCACCTTGATACAAATCGAATCCATGCTTTTTATCCGCTTCATGACGGGCTAGAACCGTTTTCTCTGTACGAGATACGAGTCCAAGAACTTCATTTGCTAAAATTTCAATCGCATCAAGATCTTCTCGATTAAGACGTCGATAATGAGTGATATCTAATCGAGCAAGTTCAACTGACTTGTTCGCACCAGCCTGATAGATGTGTGGGCCAAGAATACGTCGCGCAGCTCCACCTACGATATGTACGGCAGTATGATGGTCCATCAGTTGCTTTCGTCTCTTCCAATCGATTGTACCATGTACCAAATCACCAATAGAAAAGGGACCATCGCAAAGATGAAGGATAAGTTCTCCAATCTTTTGGGTATCGAGAACGTTACGCGTCACTGCGTCTGTAGAAAGTGAACCATAGTCGCCTTCTTGACCTCCTCCTTCTGGATAAAAGCAGGACTCTGCTAACACAATTGCGTGAGTTGAGCCTTTAGGTCCCATGCCCTCAATCAATGGCAAAGAAGCTAATACGCTTGCATCAAAGGAGCGTTGTTGAACATCTTCGTAATAGAGTGGAACTGTATTTGGCAAATTAGGAAGTTCTTCGACCAGCTGTGGTTGAACCGTTGTCGAAGCTGCTTGTTTGGCCATAAGAGCATGCCTTTCAGCCATCTCTGCCGAGAAACCTGTTCGGAGTCGAAGATTACTCCATCCATTACTCTTGGCGATATTAATGACCATGTCAGGAGGTAAACCGTGAGAATCATTCAGTTTGAACAAGAGAGAATCGGGTAACTCTTCCACTGAAGATTCGATCGACTTCAATTCTTGTTGAATGAGATTGGATCCTTTGCGGAGTACTTCCTTGTAACGACTTTCCTCAAGTTCCATGATGGTCATCAAACCGTCTCTCGTTTGCTTCATTTCATGACCACTCATGTTGACTTCAAGATGATGTTGAATAAGTTCTGAAAGTGTGGTAGAAATTCCCAAGTCATCTCGCATGCGCAATATCCTTCGAGCAAGCATTCGAGCCAAATAACCTGCTTTAGCATTGGATGGAACCAAACCATCTCCAAGCATATGACACAATGCATGAAGGTGATCTGGAATAGCATAAATTCGTGAAAGTGGTTCTGTCACTCCAATGAACTGTTCCTTGGTTAGTTCGACATTTCGTTCCTTAAGCCGGCCTATGAAAAGAGATGATAGTTCATCAGCATCGACACCGGGCTCGATATTCATGATACCATTTAGCCGGCTCATTTCGCTCAACAAACTGTCCAAATCTAAATCTGGCCATTGTTTAGCAACGGAGGAAAAGCCACTCATTTCTTTGAGCCATGCGACTGTTTGAGGGTATATGGCTTCGTAAATGGTGGGTGTACCCGCTGCAGCCCAGCAAAATCGTTCAAGGCCATATCCTGTATCGATAATTTGCAAAGGCATTTCCTTGTAACGGTCTCCCTTGAGTTCGATATCGCCATCTGGAGATTCCTCTAGATTCATGAATACAAGAGTCGCTAATTCCAAACCTCCAACGATAACTTCGACGGCTGCTCCTGCATTACCGCCCCCACACCAAGGATTCTCAACATAGGTTATTTCTCGGGCATCGATACCAAACGTTTCGGTTAACATGGCATGGCAATACGAAACACATTCCTCCATCCAGTAGTAAGATTCACCTTCATCCGGTCGATTAAAAACGTGATGTGCCATCATTTCAAAGGTGGTTAGATGACGGCCTGAACGCCCAACAGCGTCAACATCAGTCAAACGAATACATGGCTGAGAAATCGTGAGTGGATTGGCAGGAGGTTGTACTTGTCCAGATGTAACATGTGGTTGAAAATCCGCAATCGAAGCAATGGTCAAGTGGATATCATCTCTCCAACGAGCTAAGACGGGATATGGTTCAATTCGATGATGTTCATTCGATTCAAAGAAAGATAAAAACGATTCGCGCATCGAGTCTTTGAGTTCTTTCCCACGCTTTTCAAATCCAGCGATGAGAGGTTTACCGATGAAGGTATACTCATCTTGGTGAGTATCTCCACAAGTGCTTCGATCAGCATCACATGTCCAAAACCAAAGTTCGGTTATTGTGCACTGTTTTCGGAAATAGCCGTTTTCATGAAAAACTGCTAGGTCGATTGCAGGTAAACTCATGTTACGCCCCCGCTCTTGGGGTGTTCCTCCTTGCTTTCAATCCTCCCACGAGAATATACAAAATATCGGAAATCATCAAATGAATGATGTCTAACCACAACCATGGAGCCTGAATGGATGAACCATGTGGATACGTCCACACCAGGTGTTGTTCGAATCAAGGCATTTGGAAAAATGAAAGTGGATGCGGCTCTTATTACAACGATGGATGAAATAAAATCTTACCAAGATGGACGTGGCCCTAAGCAATTACTCAATGCTGCTCAACTCCCGGGTATTGTTGGAACAGCCTGGGGTATGGCTGATTGGCACTATGGATACGGTTTACCGATAGGAGGTGTTGTAGCAACCGATGTAAATCATGGAGACCAAGGAGGAAGTATTTCTCCAGGAGCAGTTGGTTTTGACATAAATTGTGGCGTACGTGCAGTTGCTCTCAATCTAACGGTTGACGATATTCCAAATCTAAAAAAATTAGCATCTCGATTGAATGGAAGAATTCCTGCAGGAGGTTCTGGAAAAGGCGGCATAGGCATCAATTCACAACAACTTGAAGCAGTTCTGCAAGGTGGTTTATCCGAACTCGAAACAATTGATATCAGCAGTTACCATGCGAAAGGGAGTGTTGAATCAGATGGCTCATTCGAAATCGATGAAGTTTCCATAAGCGAACGAGCAAAGAATAGAGGCTTAAAGGCCCTTGGCACGCTAGGGAGTGGCAATCATTTTCTTGAACTTCAAAGAGTTTCAGAAATTGCTGATGAAGAAACTTCCAAGGCATGGGGTGTTGAATCAGATCAAATCATTGCAATGATACATTCAGGCTCCAGAGGATTAGGGCATCAAGTGTGTAGCGATCATATCCATGAACTTGAGATGAGGCTCAAACAGCGTGATGGAACATGGGTGGATGAAGAATGGGGGTATGAATTACCGGACCGACAATTGGCTGCAGCACCCATCTATTCAAAGCAAGGACAAGCATACCTAAACGATATGAAAACTGCTGCAAATTATGCCTTTGCCAATCGCGCAGTTTTGGCACATCGATTGTTTCTTGGATTGAAAGCAGAACTTGGCGATGTTGTTGACCTCACTACAATTTATGATGTATCTCATAATATTGCAAAAGTTGAGGATCATAAGATTCATGGGGCAAATTGCACATGCATAGTCCATCGAAAAGGAGCTACAAGAGCATTCAGTGGAGATCAAATGAAGCCTCATGATGTCTTCAAACGCACTGGACAACCTGTACTTGTCCCCGGGGATATGGGCAGAGGGTCATGGATTATGGCGGGGCCAGTCAAAGGACAAAATCTCGCATTCGGAAGTGCATGTCATGGAGCAGGAAGAGCGATGTCCAGAACTGTAGCTCGAAAAAAAATTGATCCAGATGTACAACAACATGTCCTTGATGAACAAGGAGTTATTGTCCATGCTGCAACTAAAAATATTCTTTCTGAGGAAGCACCTGCTGCATACAAAAATGTAGATAACGTCATTGAGAATACATATGCAGCAAACCTTGCTCGGCCAGTGTTACGCCTAGAACCCTTAGCGGTGATCAAAGGATAATCACATACACATGTTTGCCATTGGTTGACCAGAGGTTGGCGCAGCACCTGAGTGAACGCCGTCTGGTTCTTCAACAATGACCGACAATAATGTGTTTACAAGTTCTTTAAGATCATCAACTTGGAGTTGTAATTCCTTCACTCTTTCTCGCATATCGGCCTTCTTTTCAGTAGATTCTTTCATTCCCATCCCATCCGAAGAAGTTGCCTTCTTCATTCTAAAGTGACTAAAGCAGCCTCTTAATGTTTAGGGGAGGCATAACGATTAGAATCGTGTTTTGAGAGTGGAGCCACCGGCGAGAATTGAACTCGCGACCTCCTCATTACCAATGAGGTGCTATACCGCTAAGCCACGGTGGCGTAATCCGAGCCACCAACAATGCCGATATAATCGCTTCGCGTCTGTGAAGAGATGGCGCCGAGAGAGAGATTTGAACTCCCGAGGGACAGGCCCACGCGATTTCCAGTCGCGCGCACTACCAGGCTATGCGATCTCGGCTCGCAAACCTACCCAAACGACATCACCGTTTAACGCTCACCCTTGGTGAAACTAGGAGCGCAACAAACTCAAAGGGGAACCTACTGGGATGTGCATGGGCGGTGAAGAAAACGTGGCGTTAGACCCGAATCACAACGCCTTACCGTTTCGACTTTCAGATATTGAAATCAAGCCAAAATTCTTTGATTTCCATCCATTGATACTCACTGTTCGCAAAGAGATTGTTTTCCAATGGAAATTAATCCGGGATGAATGGAATAAACAGCACTTGATCACTATACTTGCTGGTTCAATCGCAATTATTCTAGGAACGTTCAATGGTGAGATACTCAATGGAGGAGATGCACAAGTATCAGGCTTAGAAGGCTTGCAACAATCGGGTGCAACGTCCTATTTCCAAATGATATTGTCAATCGTCTGCTGGGGATGGTTCCTCTACCAATTACTTCGCTTGTTCCCGATTATGAGAACCCACAGTGTCACGCTGATGCTTATTTGGGGAGGTCTAGGATTGTCCCAGATATTATTCCATGTTGAGAATAAACAATTTCCAATGGCGTTTGATTTATCCCAGATGATGGGTGGATTACTCGTAACATTGGTTTGTGTCTTTTTCTTGTATTTCTTCATAAAAGCAGTCACTGAAACCAGAGATCTTCATGTCGAAACCAACCATTTGCATGAAGATGTGCGAATGATGGAAGCAGAAATGGCAGAACATTCACTTAAAGCATGGACAGCAATATGTTTGACATGGTGTGGATTAGTAATCATTAGTTCTTGGAGTGGAGCACACTTCGTTGCGGAAAGAATGGCTGACCAACCGATTCTGATCGCTCTTTATGTGATGCTTTCACTCATCTGCATACCTCTAATAATGTGGACCATATGGTTTCCGCAACGCATGCTAGGAACAGAAGCACTTGTACGAACAAAAGCTGCTGTTTCTGCTGAAGAGGATCTTCGCAGTAAATTCATTATGGCGGAAGTTGCTCCGGACGAAGAAGCTTGGTGATTTTATGAAGGAATTTAGAAAAGATTTTCCTGCCCTAATGCTCGATGACCCAGTTGCTTACTTGGACAATGCTTGCGTCACCCTGAAGCCCCAATCTGTGATTGATTCAATTCAAGATTATTACATCAATACCCCAGGATGTGGTGGTC